>DAMDIS010000041.1:8647-15528 GCA_032100885.1 Proteiniclasticum sp. | reverse complement strand
CTCAGAAGCTGTTCTCACAGTGAAGCCTCTGATTCAGTCCAGATATATCGAACGGAAACTACTGTTATTTTCTGTCAATCGTTGACAAGATAAATTGAGAGGAGTAGTATTATCATATTCCCATATGGGAATATGTGCATATAAAGAAGTGGAAGTGAAAAAAAATGAACGAAATCATGAATATCTTCAAAACCCTCTCTGATGAAACAAGACTGAGAATCATCATGCTGATCCATTTTGATGAGCTGTGCGTCTGCGAAATCAGCGGTATCCTCGATGTCACTCAGCCTACAGTATCAAAAGGACTGTCTAAGCTGAGAGATCTTAACCTTGTCACGGATACAAGGAGAGAGAAATATGTTTACTATAAGCTGCGGGAAGATAATGAAGTGCTTAAGAACATCATAAGCGATCTTTCTGAAAATCTTGAAAAGTATCCGGTACTCCTGGATGACTACAAGAGAATTTCCACGAAGTGGAAGTACAGCAATACCCCGACAGCAATCGATGAAAATATTTTAGCTTAAAGCTTTCAAGGAGAATGTCATGTTTATATTTGAATTTATCAATAATCAGCTTTTAAAAATGCAGTGGCTCTATGATCTTGTGGAGAGCCTTGTGGTCAATGTATTTGGTCTCAGCATGAATGAGCGGCTGGGTGCCAGCGTCCACTTCTTCATCTACGATGTGGTGAAGATCTTTATCCTCCTCTCTGCCCTGATCTTCATGATTTCCTATATTCAGAGTTTTTTCCCACCAGAAAGAACCAGAAAGATCCTCGGAAATTTCAGCGGCATCACGGCAAACATCCTTGCAGCCCTTCTGGGCACCATAACCCCTTTCTGCTCCTGCTCTTCAATCCCTTTATTCATCGGATTCACAAGTGCGGGCCTCCCCATCGGAACCACCTTCTCCTTCCTCATATCATCCCCTCTGGTTGATCTGGCATCAGTCATTCTTCTTGCCAGCATTTTCAACTGGAAGGTAGCCCTTGCCTATGTTGTTGTAGGACTTGTCCTTGCCGTCATCGGTGGAACGATCATCGGCAAGCTGAAGCTTGAATCCCATGTTGAATCCTTTGTCTTCGCAAACAACATGGAAATGGCGGAAGAAGAAACCATGACCAGACGCGAAAGAATCGATTTTGCAAAAGATCAGGTTCTGGACATCATAAAGAAAGTCTGGATATATGTTCTCATCGGAGTCGGAATCGGCGCTGCAATACACAACTACATCCCTGAAGCATTCATCACTTCACTGCTTGGTGCCGATAACTGGTGGTCAGTTCTTGTAGCCACAGTTGTAGGTATCCCGATGTATGCGGACATCTTCGGAACACTGCCTATAGCAGAAGCCCTCATCACTAAGGGAGTCGGCCTTGGAACGGCTCTGGCATTCATGATGGGTGTCACAGCACTCTCCCTTCCATCCCTCGTCATGCTCTCAAAAGTCATCAAGCCAAAGCTTCTTGCAATATTCTTTGGGATCGTGTCCATTGGGATCATCATCATCGGCTACGGCTTCAACGCCTTCAGCTACCTGTTCATTTAGTATACCCAAATCATAATATATATATTTAAGGAGAGATCATCACATGAAAATCAAAGTATTAGGATCCGGCTGCAAAAACTGCGTAAACCTCACTGCAAATACCGAAGAGGCATTAAAAGAACTCGGTATGGAGGCCGAAATCATCAAAGTCACAGATTTTAAGGACATCGCATCCTACGGAATCATGTCAACTCCAGGTCTTGTCATCGACGAACAGGTCGTATCCTACGGGAAAGTTCTGAAACCCGCTGCAATAAAGGAAATTCTCGAAAAGAGATAGACATTATGAAAAGCACTGCGGATCGTAAATTCACAGTGCTTTTTCATGTTCTGATTCATTTTTCTCCTGCTGCTGATTTTCAGTAAACCGCTTTTTATCAGTTAAGTTCCTTAAAATGACCTGAGTCAATTCAGTTCTTTAAATTGACCTGTAACGATATATATGGTCCATTCGCAGATATTGGTCGCATGGTCTCCATTACGCTCTAGATACTTGATGACAAACTGCAGATCCCCTGCAAGCTTGAGGAGACTTGGATCATCGCTTGCCTTGTCAAAGAGTTTCCTGATGATGTCCGCGGTCATCTCATCGATCTGGTCATCAAGCTTTGTCAGTTCCAGTGCCGAATCTTTGTCCTTCGCCACGAAGCTGTCCAGGGACTGGGCAATGAAGTCAAGAACAAGCTGAGTGAGTTTCAGGAGATCTTCGTTTATAAGGTCGGTGTTGAAATCATGATTCTTTATGGTAAACTCCGCGATGTCCTTGGCGTGGTCGCCCATTCTTTCAAGGTCGGTCACAATCTTGATGATGGTGAAGATATTTCTAAGATCCGATGCCACAGGTCCCTGAGTTGCGATGAGCCTGATGGCTTCATCTTCGATGCCTCTCATGAGATCGTTTATGTGGATGTCTTCTCTTATGACCATCTCCGCGAGCTTCAGATCATTTTCGACAAGTGCCTTGATGGATCTTCTGATCTGGGTTTCCACAAGAAATCCCATTCTCAGAAGATTGTTGTTCATGTGGCTGATTGTGAGTTCAATACTGTTCAGTGTCATCTCATCTACTCCTTTTAGCCGAATCTTCCGGTGATGTAGTCTTCTGTGCGCTTGTCCCTGGGGTTTGTAAAGAGCGACTTGGTGTCGCCGTATTCGACCATCTCACCCATGAGGAAGAAGGCCGTTCTGTCGGATATTCTAGCCGCCTGCTGCATGGAGTGGGTGACAATGGCGATGGTGTATTCATTCTTCAGGCTTTCCATGAGCTCTTCGATCTTCGCCGTTGCAATGGGGTCAAGAGCCGATGTGGGTTCATCCATAAGAATGACATCAGGCTGCACAGCCAGAGCTCTAGCGATGCAAAGACGCTGCTGCTGACCGCCCGAGAGTCCGTAGGCATTGTCGTTTAGCCTGTCCTTCACCTCATCCCATAAAGCGGCGCTCTTAAGACTTGTTTCGGCAATCTCCATAAGAAGAGCCTTGTCCTTCAGGCCGTGGATTTTAGGTGCATAGAGGACATTTTCCAGTATGGATTTCGGAAAAGGATTCGGCTTCTGGAAGACCATGCCTACCTGGGTTCTCAGCTCCTCCACCCGAAGATCCTTTGTGAAGATGTCATTTCCGTGATAGAGGATCTCTCCTTCTGTGCGGACGATGGGGATATTTTCCACCATTCTGTTGAGTGTCTTGATGAAGGTCGATTTACCGCAGCCTGAGGGTCCGATGATTGCGGTGACTTCATTCTTGTAGATATCCAGATTGATCTTCTTCAGAGCCGGTGCATTTCCGTACCAGAGACTTAAGTCTCTGACCTGAAATACCGCTTCTTTGTTTTCGTTATTCATAGCGTTCTCCTTTTCATTAAAATTTCTTCTCGAACTTATTTCTGATGAAGATTGCGACGGAGTTCATCAGAAACAGCACGATTAGCAGAACGACAATTGTTGCTGCTGCAAGGTTTGCATATTCCGGTGTAAGGACCGTATCAAGTGTCCAGTAGTAGATCTGGATGGGCATTGTCGTAAAGTCATCCATGACACTCTGGGGAATCTTCATGATGAGTGTCGGAATACCAAGGACCACAAGGGGCGCAGTTTCACCGATGGCTCTTGAAACGCCGAGAATGAATCCTGTCAGCATTCCAGGGAGCGCAACGGGAATGACCACCTTTCTTACTGTTGTCCATTTGTCCGCACCAAGGGCGTAGGATGCTTCTCTTAAGAATCCAGGCACCGCCTTAAGCGATTCCTGTGCGGCTACGACAACGATGGGCAGGACCAGAAGGGACATTGTGAGGCCACCGGCAAGTATGCTTCCGCCAAGACCCAGAAGTCTTGAGAATACGGCAAGTCCAAGCAGTCCGAAGATGACTGATGGTACACTGGCAAGATTGCTCAGATTGATGTTGATGAAATCCTTGAGTCTTCCAGGCTTTGCATATTCCTCGAGGTAGATGGCCGTTGAAACGCCGAGGATGAAGGTCACGGGAATGACGATGAGCATCATGTAGACTGTACCCATGATCGCTCCGAATATACCCGCCTTCTCAGGGAAAATGGAGAGATTCCCGCGAAGAAAATCCAGGTCCAGCCAGCCTATGCTGTCACTGACGATATCAAATAGAAGAAACACAAGGACCATCAGCGTCAGCCCTATGGATACGGCAAATACATTCTTGACCAGACTGCTGCGCCTCACTCTTCTTTCGATCTGTCGTCTGTCGGATTTAAAGGAAAGTCTGAATGATCGAGGCATCTGATTTTCTTTGGTTATCTCGATTTTTTTCGCTTCCATCAATATGCCTCCCTGTACTTCTTCGAAATATAATGTGCAAACTGATTCATCAGCATGGTAAAGAGAAAGAGGATGAGTCCGACGGCATAGAGGCTGTAGTAGCCTGCAGTGCCGCTGGCGGCATCACCGCTTGTGAACTCCACGATATAGCTTGTCATGGTCTGCATGGACTGAGTGATGTCCAGGGTGAAGGCCTTGGAGCTTCCGCTGGCGATCGTCACGATCATGGTCTCTCCGATGGCTCTTGATATGCCAAGAACAATGGAGGCCAGTATGCCTGAAATTGCGGCCGGGATGACGACCTTGATCGCCACCTCCAGTCTCGTTGAACCAAGACCCAGTGCACCTTCCTTCATGATCTCGGGTACTGAATTCATGGCGTCCTCTGATAAGGAAGCCACCATGGGAATGATCATGATGCCCATGACAAGACCCGGACTCAGCGCATTTTTCGCCTCCAGTCCCGGAATGAGATTCATGAGAAGCGGCGTGACGAACGAATAGGCAAAGAATCCGTAGACGATTGTAGGAATTCCGGCAAGAACTTCAAGCATGGGCTTAACAAGCCTTCTCACCTTCTCCGACGCAAACTGGCTGAGATAGATTGCTGCGGCAAGACCAACAGGTACTGCCACAAGCATGGCAATAAATGATGTGGTGATGGTCCCCACAAGAAGCGGAATAAATCCGAACCTCGGATTTTTGTTAAGGGGTGCAAGATCCGTACTCAGGATTTCGGATAATGGAACTGCGCTGAAAAACCTGAAAGCATCAGTGATCAGTGTCAGTATGATTCCGAAGGTCGTAAATACGGAAATCAGCGCCATGATGAGCAGAAACCCAGGGACAATCTTATCCATGATCCGCTTCTTTTCTTTTACTCTTTTTTGAATCATCTCTCTAACTTTTGTCTGATTCTCCATAGAAATCTCCTTTTTGATTCTTTACGCAAGCATAAGATGAGAGAATGCTCTCTCATCTTAATGATTTCAATCATCTTGCCTTATATTTACTTCAGATTTTCAAGTGTCTCCATATATTCAGCATGCTTCTCGGCTGGCAGCGGAGCAAATCCGTTGTCGCCTGCAAGCTTCTGCGCGCCCTCTTCTGAGACTACAAACTTCGCATAGTCCAGTATCTGAGGAGCAGCCTTGGCCTTGTCCAGGTCAAGGTAGGTGTAGACAAGTCTTGTGAAACCTGCATAGTCAAGATCCGATCCGATGGTCTCAAGACTAGGTACAACACCGCCGTTTCCAAAGTCCACCTTTACCGCTGTCAGCTTGTCTGTGTTGCTGGCATAGTATCCGTATCCGAAGAATGCGATGGCGTTCTTGTCTTTTGAAACAAGGTCCACAAGGGTTGAGTATTCCTGCTGAAGATTGACTGTTGAAACCAGATCCTGCTCATCCAGAATCACTTCGTAGAAGAACTCGTAGGTTCCATGATTCTCGTTTGGTCCGAAGAACTTGATTTCCTCGCTAGGCCATTCTGAACGGATGTCGGACCAGAGGACCTTATCGTCAGCCTTGAACTTTCCGGAGATGTACATATCGACGATCTCTTCCTGGGTCATTTCTGTCGCCCATGTGTTTTCCTTGTTGATGACCATGGTCAGACCGTCATAGGCAAGCTCGATTTCCATGATATTCTCGCCCATCTTCTTACCGGCAGCTTCAAGCTCTGCCACTTCAGTATCTTTTATCTTTCTTGATGCATCCGCAAAATCGAGTTCCCCGGCGATGAACTTCTTCAGTCCTGCGCTTGAACCTGCTCTACCGACCTGTACACTTACGCCTGAACCTACACCGGTCATGTAGTTTTCAGCAATATTTGCCATAAGGGGATATACTGTTCCCGATCCGTCCACGATGACGGAACCTTCAAGCTCCGCTGGAGCTTCCGCATTCGGTGTTTCAGGATTCGCTCCCGGTGTTTCCTCGGGTGCTGAAGTTCCGCATGCTGCCAGCAGCGCCACCATAGCGATGGATGATACAAGGCCTAATATTTTCTTACTCATTGATTTCCTCCTAATATCTCATTATGATTACTTTTTACGTTTCCTGCAGGCACTTCCTGTGCTCTACAATCTGAATTATAGAGTCGGATTGTTTCGCCCAGATTGTCTTCAGGTTATTTCCATGTTAAGTGGAAAGCACTCGAATCCGCCTGCAGGAAACGTTTAACCTGGCCTCTTTCATAGCCTTTCTCATATTCATGATTCCTCTTTCGCTGAAAAAGATTCTGACAGAAAAATACTTCATGGACATATTCTCTTAACAAACATCCCTCAAGTGTTAAAATCCGATTCATCAATCTGTGTTACTATTGAGCTAAATCACATGCCGTCATTTCCCATGATGGTGAGAAAGAGGTGAGATCATGAAAAAGACAGAAACGTTCAAGAAAAATGTTCCAGTATGCAATGTGGACCTTAAGAGATATTCAGGAATCTGGTTCGAGATCGCAAAGCTCCCGGCAAGAGGACAGAACGGCCTTACGAATGTTACCGCAACCTATGTTCCGCAGAAAAGCGGAAA
>DAMDIS010000041.1:7654-8637 GCA_032100885.1 Proteiniclasticum sp. | reverse complement strand
CATCAAGGGATATGCCTGGCCAAGAGACAAGAAATGCAGAGGCGCTCTTTTTGTCCGGTTCTTCTGGCCGTTCAAAAGTGAGTACAATGTGCTGAGACTTGCGCCTGACTACCGCTACGCTGTGGTTGCAGGAGATGACAAGGATTCCCTCTGGATTCTTTCAAGAACGCCTGAAATGAGCATGCACGATCTCGAGGAGATACTCTACTTTGTAAAGGGTCAAGGATTCAATGTGAGAAAGCTCATGCATACGCCCCAGGATGGGAAGAGAAAGAGATGAACATTCTGTCAGCACTCCTTGAGAAATGGAAACTCGTAAGCATCGTCCTCATCCTGCTGATCGCCGCTCAGATGATTCTGATGAAGCCCCGTTGGCAGTTCTATCCTCTTTATCTTCTGGCGGGACTTTTTCTCATCATTGCTCTCTTTACTCATCTTTTAGTCATTGAGCCTGGCAGTGCAGGCAGCAGATGGATTCTCGGACTCTTCATTCTTCTTCTTGTCCTTTTTGTCGCATTCATTCTGATTTTTCCGAAAGAGAAAATCCCTGTGCCCACAGGGGAGTTTAGCGTGGGTACAAGGATCTACGAGCTGGAAGATACAAAGAGAGAAGAACTCTATACAGACGATGAGGATGATCACAGAAGAATCAAGTATCAGATCTGGTACCCTGCAGAAAGCACCGAAGGCCACAAAAAAGCAAAGTGGATTTCGGATGGAAAAACCCTCACAAGGCAGCTTGCACGAAGCTTTCATCTGCCTTCCTTTGTTCTGGACCATACTGCAGAGATCTACTCCAACTCCTACATCGATGCTCCTGTCAGCAGCAATAAACCGATGTATCCTGTGGTCATCATCTCCCATGGATGGCAGGGCTTCAGAGAGCTTCATACAGATTTTGCAGAGGAGCTTGCCTCTCACGGATTCATCGCCGTATCCATCGATCATACCTACGGATCACAGGCTGTAACCTTTGAAGACGG
>DAMDIS010000041.1:6098-7644 GCA_032100885.1 Proteiniclasticum sp. | reverse complement strand
GCACTTCCTTCAGATTCGGATACAGGATTCAAAAGCTCATCCTCGCTTCTTGTGCGGACTTACGGCGAAGACGTAGGAAGCGTTCTTGACGATCTTGAAATGAAGAATGCTGAAGACACAGTAATACGCGGGAAAATGGATCTTGAACGAACCGGAATAATAGGTCACTCCACTGGAGGCGGCGGCAGTGTCTACATCTCCATCAAGGATACCCGGATCAGAGCCCTTATGGGACTCGATGCCTGGGTTGCTCCTGTGGAGAACGCACTTCTAGCTGAGGGACTGGATATTCCTTCACTGTTTCTAAGAAGCGAGCAGTGGAGCATTGGCCCGAACAACTACTCACTGGATACCCTCATGCGAAGCTCTCAGGATTCAAGCCTCGTCCAGATGAAGAAGACAACCCATATCGACTTCACCATGGCCTACATGTATTCTCCCCTGACAAAATACATCGGCTTTTCAGGAAACAGCGACAGAAGAAAACCCTCTGAAATCCAGAGGACAACGGCGCTTGCTTTCTTTGATCATCACTTAAGAGGCAGCAGCACTGGCTCCAGCGATTATCTTGAGCAGATTGCACAAAAGTATGAGGACTTTGTACCTGTAAAGTAGAATAAAAGATGTTTAAACGACAGTGAAAGGGCTCCGGTTTTCCGGAGCCCTTAAATTATCTTCTCTTAGACGATATGTGTATTTCTGTCCCAGTGTCTGTGCTGAGCAACTGCTTCGAGGAATCTGTCAGAGGAGATGCCCATGTTCTCCTGTGTCACTACACCAGGCTGATCTTTCATGGCAGGCTTAAGCAGCTCTTCACCGCCTGATGTTACCGCCATCGGTTTAAAGTGCATATAGGTTTCTTCAATGAACTCTATGGTTTCCTTCTTCACCTTATCGCTGGCGCTGTTTCCGATATCCACATAGATACCGTCAAGAAGAACCGCATGGGTAGTGGAGAAGGTCTCCTTAGGTTCGATCTGTCCTCCGGACTGATCCTTGACCGGTGAAAGATTTTCGCTGATGATCACACACTGAACCTTGGCGTTTTTCAGTGTATTCATGGTATCATCCAGTGCTTTTCTGTCGAATCCTTCTCCGACTATGAATCCGATTTTCAGAGTATCCGGTTTTCTGATGGTGTCTTCCTGGCTGAGTGCAGGAGAGATCTTGTCGTATTTCACCTCTTCAACAGTTGGCGGATCCACACCGATGTTCTTTGCCACCTCTGTCATCATGTCGATATTGACGTGTCCGAACATTTCCACAACCTGCTGGCGGATATCCTTGTTTGAGACTTTTCCAAGCTCAAAGGAGAACGCCTCAATAATATGCTTTTTCTCGATGTCACTCATGCTGTTGTAGAACATGGCGGTCTGGGAGAAATGATCCTTAAAGCTGTTGCTTCTTGCACGGATCTTTCTGGCTTCTATCTTTTCCATGTAAGGCTCGAATCCGCCCTCTTCGGGCCTCGTCACATCAGGCTTGTTGCCTGCAATGCTGTTGTTGTGATAAGCGAATCGACCTTTATTTATTGTTGTTCTGTGAT
>DAMDIS010000041.1:5512-6088 GCA_032100885.1 Proteiniclasticum sp. | reverse complement strand
GGTCTGTTGATCGGAATCTCATGGAAATTCGGTCCGCCAAGCCTTATGAGCTGAGTATCCGTATAGGAGAACAGTCTTCCCTGAAGAAGCGGATCGTTTGTGAAATCTATTCCTGGAACGATATGTCCAGGATGGAATGCCGCCTGCTCCACTTCAGCAAAGAAATTATCCACATTCCTGTTCAGGGTGATTTTACCGAAGAACTTGATCGGAAAATCCTCTTCCGGCCAGAGCTTTGTGGGATCCAGGATATCGAAGTCGAACCTGTCTTCCTCTCCTTCAGGAATCATCTGAACACCAAAGTCGTATTCCGGGAAGTCTCCACGCTGAATCGCCTCCTGAAGGTCCTTTCTGTTGAAGTCGGGATCCTTTCCGGCAATCTTCTGTGTCTCATCCCATACCAGTGAATGGATACCAAGCTTCGGTTTAAGATGGAACTTCACGAAAGTGGATTTTCCTTCGGCACTGATGAATCTGAAGGTATGCACGCCAAAGCCTTCCATCATGGCATAGCTTCTTGGAAGAGCTCTGTCGGACATGGCCCAGATCACGGTATGCGCAGACTCCTGATTGTTC
>DAMDIS010000041.1:4224-5502 GCA_032100885.1 Proteiniclasticum sp. | reverse complement strand
CCACAAAATCCCAGAAGGTATCATGTGCTGCCGATGCCTGGGGAACCTCATTATGCGGCTCTGGCTTGATGGCGTGCACAAGGTCCGGGAACTTGATGGCGTCCTGAATGAAGAAAACCGGCATGTTGTTTCCGACGATGTCGTAGTTCCCTTCCTGGGTATAGAACTTCATCGCGATTCCACGTACGTCTCTTATGGTATCTGCGGAACCTCTGAACCCGACAACGGTTGAAAATCTCACAAACATCGGTGTCTTCGTTCCTGGCTCCTGAAGAAAATGCGCCTTGGTAAACTCCTTCATGGATTCTGTCAGTTCAAACACACCATGCACGCCGGTACCTCTTGCATGAACGATTCGCTCCGGAATACGTTCATGGTCGAAGTGAGTCAGTTTCTCTCTGAAGTGAAAATCCTCCATGAGTGTCGGTCCTCTTTCTCCGGCTTTCAGGGAGAACTCGTCCTCAGCCATCTTCAGCCCCTGATTTGTGGTGAGGCTTCCTTCCTTGTCGTCTACGGTGAACTGTTCCAGCTGCTCGTCCTTCTTTGTCTTCTCCACGGGTTTGTCGCTTTTCGGCGGCTTGTCCTTTGCCATCTTCTTTTCCTCTTCGCTCATCTTGTCCATGTTTTCTCCTGCTATGGGCGATCTTATGGGGTCTTTTCTCATTTCCTTGTCGTTTCTGTTATCCATCCTTTTCTCCTTTCTCATGACTCCTTATGGAGCCTTAAAGATTCTTCCGTTTGAAACAGTGTCCTTTTCTCTTGACGCTCATTCGTCAGCTAGCTTAATCCTAATCGAAAAATATCATCATAACGTGACATCGGTGTTAACGTTTTCTTAATTGAGCAGTCGCTTATCCTCATCAGCCTTAATGGTTCCCGCATGCATAGTGATTCTGCTGTTTCCGATTTTCGGGCATTAAAATACAGACAGTCACAAGTGACCGTCTGTATCAATACCTGTTCAGTTATTAAGACATATACTAGAATTTTTCCGCTATGGTCTTCAAGATGACATAAGATGACATGGCACCCGGGTCTTCATGACCGATGCTTCTCTCACCTAAATACGATGCGCGGCCTTTCTTTGCAATGATGGTTTTTGTGTAGGCTACGCCTTCCTCAGCAGCTTTAACCGCCAGGTCCATAGCTTCTCTTGTGGAGGCTCCTTCTGCAACGGCTTTTTTGAGTGCTTCCAGTGCGGGTTCAATGGCATCCACCATGGTTTTTTCTCCTACAACTGCTTTTCCTCTGCTCTTTACGCCTTCAAGAGCCGCTTCG
>DAMDIS010000041.1:0-4188 GCA_032100885.1 Proteiniclasticum sp. | reverse complement strand
AAGGGCCCTGCCGCTCCGCCCACTTTTGAAATGAGCGCCATACCTACAGCTTTCAGGATATCTGCAGGGGTTTCAAGTGCAGCAGTTTCCAGTTTTTCCTTCGCAGCCTGAAATCCTTTATTCATGTTAAGACCATGGTCGCCGTCACCGATGGCAGCATCCAGTTGTGTCAGGTACAGTTTCTTTTCCGCGATCACCTCTGCTATGGCAAGGATAACCTCTTTAACTTTTTCTGTGTTCGCCATATGCTTTAAGTCCTCCTTATGTAGTTTCTATAGGCTTTTTAGTGCTGGTGTATCCGCTTCTGCATCAAACAGTTCTTTCAGTTCATCATCCAGTTTGAGAAGAGTGACGGAGAAACCTGCCATTTCAAGGGAGGTCATGTATTCTCCAACCATTGATTTGTAGACTTTTATGCCCTTTTCTTCCAGTATCTCATGAACTCTCTTGTTCACGATATAGAGTTCCATAAGTGGTGTGGACGCAAGTCCATTGACCATGACCACAACTTCGCTTCCGCTGTAGTCGATGTCGGCCAGAATCTTGCCTACAAGATGGTCTACCATCTCATCAGCTGTCTTAAGTGTTTCTCTGTGTGTTCCTGGTTCTCCATGAATACCCATACCGACTTCGATCTCATTTTCACCAAGAGTGAAGTTTGGCTCTCCTGCTGCCGGAACGATACATGGTGTAAGTGCAAGACCCATGGATCTTACATTTTCGATGACCTTCTCTGCCACTTTCTTGACTTCTTCAAGCTCTGCACCTGTTTCAGCCTTGGCACCTGTGATCTTATGAACCAGAACTGTTCCTGCGATTCCTCTTCTTCCTGTTGTCCAGGTGGAGTTCTCAACAGCAACGTCGTCGTTTACGACTACATAGTCAACCTTGATGTCGTCAGCTTCAGCCATTTCCTTTGCCATTTCAAAGTTCATGATGTCTCCCGTGTAGTTCTTTACGATCAGAAGAGCACCCTTTGGTCCGGCTGTTGCCTTGATTGCTTCGTAAACCTGGTCTGGTGTAGGGGATGTGAATACTGCACCTGCAACAGCGCCGTCAAGCATACCCTTACCTACAAAACCTCCATGGGATGGTTCATGTCCTGAACCTCCTCCGCTGACAAGGGCTACCTTACCCTCCACCGGAGAATTCTTTCTTACAAGAACCTCAAATCCATCAAGTTTACGTACGTGGTCCGGATGAGCATATACCATACCCATCAAGAGTTCGTCTACTACATTGTTCGGATCGTTGATAACTTTTTTCATGTTGACCTCCTTGGATTGTTTTTTTGAAAACCTTTACGAATAGATGATAATAAAAACCAGATGACAAGAACATCAATCCGGTGTTTAACCTTCATATTAATTTTGTAACTAAAGTATAGTAATGTCAATTGAGATTAGGTAAATAATTAATTAATAATTACAATTATTAACATCATCGCAAAGAATATTCTCATTCATCACGAAATCTTTAAAACTGAATAGACTTAATACTTTGCTGAAGATAAAAAAAATCAGCCAAGACGCGTGAGCATCCTTGCTGATTCCGTTTTAGCCCATAAGGGCATTTATTATCTTCTTCTTCTTGCAGCAGCAACTTCAAACTTGGCTTTTCTGCCTGAAAGTTTAAGACCGTTACAACCGTCCATGATCTGATCCTCTGTACCACTGATGACATCAACAAAGCTGAACTTTGTGAGAATGTCTATGGTTCCGATACTGTCAGCCTTAAGCTTAGTATTGGCGAGAATAAAGTCAATGAGCTTTCTTGGTGTAAGTTTGTCCATGGAGCCTACTGTGATGAACAGTCTGACAAACTTCTTAGGGGTTTCCAGAACATTGACCTTGTAGTCAAAGCTCAGTTCATCCTTATAAAGCATCTGCATCAGGGCTGCTGCCACGTCTTCCACATTGAAAGTCTCTTTCATTTCTTCAATGACCGGATAGAACTTCTTGTAGTTTTCTGTTGAAAGTTCCTTTACGATCTTGTCCTTGAAAGTTTCATTCTTTGTCTTGAAGATATCTTCAAGAGTTGGAATCTCTTTCTTTGTGATCTTGCTCTTTGTGACCTTTTCAATCTGCTTCAGGAATCCGAACTCTCTTGAGTTTACCAGTGAGTAGGCGATACCTTCACGGTTTGCTCTTCCTGTTCTACCGATTCTGTGTACATAAGATTCGATATCCTGTGGGAGGTCATAGTTGACCACGTGTGACAGGTTGTCTATGTCGATTCCTCTAGCTGCAACGTCAGTTGCCACCAGGAACTTGAGCTTTCTGTCCTTGAACTTCTTCAGTGTCGAGATTCTGATGTTCTGGCTCATGTCACCATGCATACCAGCGGCATTGTATCCTCGATCGGATAGACTGCTGACCAGTTCGTCAACGTTTCTCTTTGTTCTGCAGAAGATCAGTACGGATTCAAGTACTTCAGAATCCATGATTCTGCATAGTGTCTCAAAACGGAACTGCTCTCTTACTTCATAGTAGTACTGGGATATGGTGGACACGGTCATGGACTTTACAGCCACCTTGATGTGCACACGATCTTCTCTCATGTACTTCTTTGAGAGTCTCTTATATTCTTCAGGCATTGTTGCGGAGAAAAGCATGGTCTGCTTATCGCTGCTGGTTCCTGCCATGATGGTTTCGATATCCTCAACAAATCCCATGTTCAGCATTTCATCCGCTTCATCCAGAACTAAAAAGTCCACATGATCAAGTTTCCATGAGGTCGATGACTCTACCTGGAGTTCCGACAACAATATCCACGCCTCTTCTTAATGCACGAATCTGCGTGTCAATGCTGGAACCGCCATAAACCGCCAACAGCTTTACGCCAGTATGTTTTGCGATTCTTTCCACTTCTTCACTGACCTGAATGGCCAGTTCTCTTGTTGGTGCCAATATAATAGCACTGACTGTCCCCTTCTTTTCGAGCATACTCAGCATTGGTGCTGCAAAAGCTAAAGTTTTACCTGTTCCGGTCTGCGCCTGACCGATGACATCTTTGCCTTCCAGGATGACGGGAATGACTTCTCCCTGAATTCCTGAAGGTGTTTCGTAACCCATGGCGCTAATCCCTTTAAGTACACTTTCGCTTAGCCCTAGGTCAATAAATTTCATTTCTTCCATATTTACCTCTTTCTTTGAATTTTTACGATTTACAATTTTCCATAAAAAAACCTCGCAGTTTGTGTGCTGCAAGGTGTTGATAAATCATATCTACTAAAATTATGTAATATCCTAAACCACTGATGTATTATACCATTAATGTTTTAGAAAGGCAATGCCTTTTACTAACTCTATTTTTAATCTTTATGACCTGCTTTTTCCTATGCTTTCTTCAGCACAGTGTAGCCTGCTCTTTCCATTACCTTCTCCATGAAGAGAGCAAGGATCATATTCAGAACCGATGTGGGAAGCACGACTGCAATGAAGAGATCCATAAAGGAAATCGGTGCTCCGCTGACCTTTAGTCCCACCAAAAGGAAGATTGCACCACTTACGATTGTTCCAAGAAGTCCAATTACACTGACCTTTACGACCTTTGGCAGACTCTGCATAATATTGTTGTACACGAAATAAACCAGACTTCCTGTGATCACTTTATCGACCAGATTCGCAATCTGTCCACCCGGAAAGGTTGTGGTCATTGCAGATATGATGCCGCAGACCATCGCCACAGCAAGAACTTCACGATAAGTATCCATCATAAAGATGGAAAAGAACATCATAATCAGAAGAAAGTCCATTTTCATGCCCCCCAGAAAAGGGATACCCGGAACAATCTGGTGAAGGATGTAGCCTACAGCGATGAGTATTGCAGATAAAGTCATTTTTTTGGTATTCATTTTATTCATTCCTTTCCTATCAGAAGTGTACGTGCATCTTTTTCCTGTATTTACACTCTTTCACCACATGCCATATCCCTCCTTCCATTTTATTCCTCACGACAAAAAAGACTCCGCCCCTTACAGGGCGAAGTCACTCGCGTTGCCACCTGATTTTACGTATAGAAAAATACGTATCTCATTTTCGGATACTGACATATCCTATCCCTTTTTACGGCGGGCTCCCGTCGGGTACTACTCCCCTTATAAGGTTTCGCTCCACCTCTCGAAGGTCCATTCAACAAAAACTGTTTTATGGAAGTCACACCAGTCTTCCACTCTCTTTGAAAACA
>DAMDIS010000040.1:12449-19295 GCA_032100885.1 Proteiniclasticum sp. | reverse complement strand
TAGCTACGAATAAGCAACTGATGGAGGAAAACAAATGGAAAAGCAGACGATACTCATCGTGGACGACGAAAAGGAAATAAGAGATCTCATCGAAATCTATCTTTCAAATGAAGGCTACGAAACCATAAAAGCGACGAACGGAGTAGAAGCTCTTGAAATCGCAGAAAAAACCCATGTGGATCTCATTATCCTTGACATCATGATGCCGAAAAAAGACGGCATACAGGCATGCATGGAACTGAGAAAAACTAAGAATATGCCCGTAATCATGCTTTCGGCCAAGACACAGGATATGGACAAAATTCTGGGGCTGACATCAGGTGCCGATGATTACCTGACGAAACCTTTCAACCCCCTGGAACTCATTGCACGCGTGAAATCACAGTTAAGAAGGTACTATACCCTGAATTCGGAAAAACCGAGAAATGAAAATATCCTTACACTGGACGACATTACAATCAACATCAACACTAGAGAAGTGAAAAAAGGAACCGACCTCATCAAACTCACAAAGACCGAGTTCGATATGCTTGAATACATGACAAGAAATACAGGAATTGTATTGTCCGTCGAGAAAATATATGAAAATGTATGGAAAGAGGAATTCCTTGAATCAGAAAATACGGTAATGGTCCATATCAGGAAACTGAGAGAGAAAATAGAGGATGATCCTAGAAATCCAAGATACATCAAGACCGTATGGGGAGTAGGATATAAAGTTGAAAAATAGGTTCAGAAAGCCAAAGAAAGCAGTCACTGCAAAACCCGATGGAAAGATTGATATATTCTTTACATCACTGGATAATCTGATACGGTCAAAAATCAGCAGCAATATTCAGCTGGAGCTTATTTTTGCTGTGGCTTTCTGTCTTGTGCTGGCCTTTCTTGCCTATAACATCACTTTCAATATGACAAGAAAAGTGACTCTTGACCAGTCCATCTCCTATGAGCGTGGAATCGATGACATCTCTTCGTCGGCTGACGATATAGCTGAAAGAATGCTGAATGATCTCAGGTATAAAGAAGAAGAGGAAATCACCGGTGAGATGAGAGAAAACGCAAGATATGCATCGGAAAACAATCCCAACGCCAAGCAGTTCGATCTTAGCCGTGCCATGGAGAATCTCATACAGGATTTTTCAAGAACCAGTACGCTTAAAGTCATGGTGACAGACCTCACCGGTGATATCCTTTTTAAGACGGAAAATGTCATGGAATCTTCCCTTGATATTTTTTCAGTAATCAAATCTGCATACGACATCGATTACTACAGACCAGACAATGGTGAAGAACATTCTGCCAGCGAGCTTATTTTTGTATATCCGATGAATTTTCTGAAGAAGGATATCTACCTCGTCATCAAGGACACCCCTGTGGCTGATATCCAGACGACACCAACATACAGCTACAACAGTTCTCTGGCAATTTTTGTAGGTTTTCTTTTCTTCATATCCGGATTTCTCATTCTCACAAAAAACAAGATGGACTATATCCAGGAGCTGTCCAACACTGTCCATATCATCTCAACCGGCGACCTGAAGTACGCCGCTCCTGTCAAGGGTAATGACGAGCTGACAAATCTGGCAAAAAGCATCAATGTCATGGCCAGAGATATCGATGAGAGAATCGAGGAAGAGAGACACCTTGAAAAGACAAAACAGGAACTCATCACCAACGTATCCCACGATCTTAGAACACCGCTGACTTCCATTATCGGATACCTTGGTCTTGCCCAGTCACAGAAAATCTCAGCAAAGCAGAAAGATGAATATATCGACTTCGCCTATTCCAAATCAGAAAGGCTTAAGGAACTGATCAATGAACTCTTTGAGTATACGAAGCTTCAGAGCCCGGACAACAAGCCTAATTTCACAGGAGTCAACCTTGTGGATCTTCTAGACCAGCTTATCGAAGAGATGATTCCCATGGCAGAGGAAAGAGGTCTCAGCATCACGAAATCCATCGTCAAGAAGGATATCTTGCTTCAGGCTGATGTCCCACAGATTGTAAGACTCTTTGAAAATCTGATTTCCAATGCAATCAAATATTCCTATACGAGCGATCCGATACTTCTTTCGGTTCATGGAATCGATGCATCAGGCTACGTGACAATTTCCATCGAAAACACCATCGATGAAATCAGTGATGAGGAAATTTCAAAGATGTTCGAGCGTTTCTACAGACTAGAAAAATCACGTTCCAGCGAAACCGGGGGGAGCGGACTGGGCCTTGCCATTTCAGAAGGCATTGTGCATCTGCACGAAGGAAAAATCTACGCAAAGAAGCTCAGTGAACACAGGATCGCGATTACGGTAAAACTTCCCGTACTTTCCAATCCTTAAGAGATTGCAATACTTTCCTTTATGTTTTATCCAAATCATAATATAATACAAGTATTGATTCTGTTTAAGTAAGCAACTTAAACAGTCTGAGCAGAAATAACAATTGGTGGAGGCATAACACATGAATTTAGTTAAAGGATTTTTCAACAGGAAGTTTATATTTTTCTACAGCTTTCTGTTGCTGTTGATTGTATTCCTATATTTCAACAACCGATATGAAAAGCAGGAGATTTCCTATGCAATCATATATATCATTTTCGGTATGATGATTTCGCTGTTCTATATTCTCAAGGATTTCATCTACAATCCGGACAGACTGAATTACAAACAGGTTATTATGGAAGACGCACTATTCAATCACAAGGGTGAGATTATAGAGGAGTTTGAATCCTATCCCCTTTATCAGGAATTTGTCACTTTTCATCTCAGCAGAAAAACTGAAGATCCGTACAGTGAAACTGTAGATTCTCTCCAGGCTGTAAGATACATCAAAAGCAGAATGATTGATTCACTTTTTATTCCACTGCAGACTTCAGATCCCCTTCTTAAGAACTACACTCTGCCGCTGAATGAGGCCATCGGAAGGTTTTTAAGATATGCAGGCGATCTGCCGATCATTATATACAACCAGCCTTTCACCCATACCTATCTCAATGTCAAACTGGATAAAGAAGTGCACATTTCATTTATAGACGCCATGAAAATGAGCAAAGATCTTTATGGTATCGCCAATAAGCCTCTTAGTCACATACAGAAATATCTGAAGCTTTATAATCTTGACAGGGACTATGTCGCTGATGCAAAAATCGTCGGAGCCATCTACCTTGACTATATCTACACCGTTTCCAGATACCGCTCCAGGGAAGCAAAGAAACTGGGCAGAAAAGGGTTAACCTCTCAAGTCAGACCTTTACTTGAAAGAAAGCCGGTTGCGGCAAAGTCTACCGAATCTCCTTCCAATGAAATGAACAGGAGTATTCAGGAACAGCCAAACTATCCACAGAAGAGAAATCTTCCCGAAAACGAAAAAAGTACTGAAAAGCAGGCATCCCCTGAGAAGAAGATACTCTCTGAAGAAAACAAGCATTTAGCTTCCCCTTCCTTCTCAACAAAGGTACCCGAAGAGGAAAGAAGAATCATCAGTCACAAGGAAACTGAAGAACCCAGAAAATTTGATGCTAAAACACTTGAACGTCTGGGCAGGAATCTCAGCCAGAGGTTTAACCAGAGCACATCACAGCTGAAAAAGAAGCTTTCCCAGGACAAGAATTCACTTGATGATCATCAGTCTAAGCCAAAAGACAGCTAAGACTGATAAAAGGCGGTGAACCATGAAAAGATACTTAATGATTTTTGAAGGACGTGTTCAGGGTGTCGGGTTCAGATACACAGCATATGAACTGGCCCGCACCCTTTTATTGACCGGACAGGTCAGAAACCTGATGAACGGTAATGTTGAACTGGAAATTCAGGGCTCTGAAGAATCCTTCAACCATTTTCTTAAAGGCATACTCAAAGGAAATGGGTTCATCAAAATCACTGATTATTCCATGAAGGAAATTCCGGTGATTGAAGATGAGAAAACATTTAAAATAGTCGGATGAAAACACCTGCTTACAATGCAGGTGTTTTTTTAATCCCCTTTCATACTCAAGAATTCTTATAAGTGTATGATGCTCCTTGTTAAACAGTAAATTCAGATCTGCACTCAGGTACAAAATTGAAGATGGTAGTATAACTGAAGATTTAAGTATATAATATGATATATAAAATACGAAAGAGGTGTTATTATGGATAAACCGCAAAATGGAGGAAAAGAACCTATTCTCGTTGAACTTAAAGCCGGTGAAAGTATCTGGTGGTGTGCATGCGGTAAGAGTGCATCGCAGCCGTTCTGTGATGGAAGTCACAAAGGAACGACAGATATCGTCCCTTTACTTTTCACGCCAGATACTGATGGTGTTGCAGCCCTTTGCACCTGCAAAATGACCAAAACACCACCTTACTGTGACGGGTCGCACCTGACACTGAAAGAAGAAGAATAAACCTTTGACTACAGTATAAAAAGTAATGGAGTGATCAGATTCATGTTGCTGATTTTTATGGGCGCAAGCTGTACAGGTAAATCTTCTGCTGCAGAGAGAATAAGGAGTGAACGAAACCTTAGTGTCTATTCCGGCAAAGATTACCTGAGACTGAGTAAAAATGAAGTGGAAGCCAGAAAAAAATTTAATGAAATGCTGCACGAAGCCAGCTGCAGCAGTGGATGGGCGGATAATTCCCTCATCTACATCGTAACCGACAAAAATGATGCGGAAAAGCTCAACCTGGCTGAACATGCGGTATTTGTACATTTCACTGCAGATGCTTCTGTAGTGAAGGAAAGATTTTCAGGAAGAATGAACGGTAATTTACCCAAGCCTCTGGAACTGATGCTTGAAAAACAGCTGAAGAACTGGGAGAATGCTGAATCTGATCTCTCACTTGATACGACTGTTCTTAAAACAGAGGATATCACTGAAAAAATCATCAGTTTCTGCGAAAAAGTTATGATACTGCGATAAACCAGAAAGAGCGACATATAAATCTCCCCTCCTGGTGGTGATTTATGTGTCGCTCTTTTTTCTTCAGTTCCAGAGAGAATGAGAATATTACAGGTATCTGATAGTTACAAAAATAACAATTCTACATTTTAGGGGTATTCATTTTATTGGTTTCAAGTTATAATAACTTGGTAAGGCTTAATAGAATAGTGAAATTTCATTATGATGAAATAGCGCCAGACCCTGTGAAAACAGGGTGACGAGGACGGAGTTATCGAAAATTCGGCGGATGCTTCGCGGTTACCAACCGATAAATGGCAGGAGAAATACAGGAAGCAATTCCTGGGACAATCCTGTCAGGTGTATTAAGCCTTCCTAAAAATAATTTAGAGAGGGTGTTTTTTTATGTGTGGAATTGTAGGTTATCTTGGCGGCAGAGACGTAGTGGAGGTACTGATCAGCGGATTATCAAGGCTGGAGTACAGAGGTTATGATTCAGCAGGAATATCTGTTATGGAGAACAACAAGGTATCCATGGTCAAAGCTCAGGGAAAACTGAGAAATCTTGAGGAAAGACTGGAACATACCAGCCTTGACTCTCATATGGGAATCGGTCATACACGTTGGGCTACTCATGGTGCCCCTTCTGATGTCAATTCTCATCCCCACAACAGCAACAACAACAAAATATCTGTGGTACATAATGGAATAATCGAAAACTATATGGAGCTGAGAGAAAAGCTCGTAAAACTGGGATATGAATTTCTGTCCGATACGGATACTGAGGTCATCCCTAATCTGGTAGACCACTACTATGAAGGAGATCTTCTTGACGCGGTAAGAAAGACAACACAGGACCTCAAGGGCAGCTATGCACTAGGCGTTATCTCAACCGATGAACCAGACAGAATCGTTGCGACAAGAAAGGACAGCCCTCTTGTGGTTGGACTTGGCGAGAATGAATACTTCATCGCATCTGATGTGCCAGCTGTTCTCAACTATACAAAGGAATTTGTATACCTCAACGATGGAGAGTTTGCAGTACTTTCAAAGGATGCACTGACATTCTATACCAGCGATGGAGAAAAAGTCGAAAGAGAGAGCACCGAAATCACATGGAGTGCAGAATCAGCTGAAAAAGGCGGTTATGCACATTTCACCATCAAGGAAATCTACGAGCAGCCAAAGGCGCTCAAAGATACAATGACATCAAGAATCGTACCAGGTCAGAGAATAAAGCTGGATGACATCCATATCACCAAGGAAATGCTGATGAACTACTCCAGAATCTACATCATTGCCTGTGGTACTGCATACCATGCCGGACTCATCGGTAAGGTGGCCATTGAATCTCTGTCAAGAATCCCTGTAGAAGTGGATGTAGCATCTGAATTCAGATACAGAAATCCTGTTATCGACAGCAGAACTCTTGTCATCACCATCAGCCAGTCTGGTGAAACAGCAGATACTCTTGCGGTTCTGAGAGAATCACAGAGTCTTGGTGCCAGAGTGATTGCAATCACAAATGTCGTTGGAAGTTCCATCGCACGTGAAGCGGATGATGTATTCTATACCTGGGCTGGTCCGGAGATCGGCGTGGCATCAACAAAAGCATATCTCACTATGCTTGTAGCAGTATACTGCATTGCAATCTACTTTGCAGAACTTCTCGGTACTCAGGATGAAGCATATCTTGAAGCAATCAAGGTTGAAATGCTCACACTACCTGAAAAGGTCGCAAAAATTCTGGAAGATACAACCAAAGTGGAGAAATTCGCTGACAAGATTCATGAAGAAAGTGACATTTTCTACCTTGGAAGAGGTCTTGACTATCAGATTGCCGTAGAAGCTTCACTTAAACTGAAAGAGCTGTCCTACATTCATTCAGAAGCTTATCCAGGCGGAGAACTCAAGCATGGTTCCATTGCCCTGATCGAAGAAGGAATCTCTGTCATCACTTC
>DAMDIS010000040.1:5729-12439 GCA_032100885.1 Proteiniclasticum sp. | reverse complement strand
CTTCTCTTACGCAGAGAGATCTGTTTGAAAAGGTGCAGAGCAACATCAAGGAAGTGGTATCAAGAGGTGCCAAGGTTCTGGCCATTACCTACGAAAACAACACAGAAGTGGAAAAATACTCAGATGAGGTGATTTATATTCCAGATACCATGGATATCATCGCTCCGATTCTGGCTGTAGTTCCAACCCAGCTTCTCGCCTACTATGTAGCTCTGTACAAGGGACTAGATGTAGACAAGCCAAGAAATCTGGCCAAATCAGTTACTGTAGAATAGAATTAATTACAACAATAAGACCATTGGTTCAGAATCTGAACCAATGGTCTTTCAGTTTGCCTTCTATTTCAGTTTGATGTACTTCCATTTGTTGGTTTTGAATCTTCCATATACAAAGAACCATCTGATCAGCTGATCTGCAAGTACTGCAAGCCACGCCCCCATCAGTCCAAGTTCAAGTGTATTGACCAGAATGTTTGCGAGAATCACTCGGAATCCGAATACACCGATGAATGTTGCAACAAGGGGCCACAAAGTGTCTCCTGCTCCCCTTAATGCTCCGGCCAGTATGAGCTGTGATGACTGGAAAGGCTGAACAATGGCAATGATCTTGAGTGCCATGGAAGCATTGTCGATAATCACCGGATCGTTCGTATAGAGACCTACCAGCTGCCTGCCGAAAAAGAACAGAATGAAGGCCATAAACGTGGAAATCAGTGAACCGATCTTTCTTGTCTCTTTCGCATACGCCTCTGCCATATTGAGATTTTTCGCGCCAAGTGAACGCCCCACCATGGATGAAGCCGCTATACCAAAAGCCTGTCCCGGCTGAAACGACAGCCCCAGGATACTGAGGGCAATCTGATGAGATGCATAGATGACTGTGCCAAGTCCTGCCACAATACGAACAAACATGAGCACACCGATTCTTAACGCCAGCGACTCCATAGAAGCAGGAACACCGACTTTGATGAGGTTCTGAATGACGGTTTTGTTGTATCTGAACTTCTTTCTGAAATTGACTTTTAGTGGACTCTCTTTTTTCGTGATGTATCTGATCATCATTATACTCGCAACAACATGTGATGTCGCAGTCGATATGGCTGCTCCTGTTACACCCAGGGTCGGGAAGAAGAGAAGGCCGTAAATGAGCATCGCATTACCGACGACATTTAAAGAATTCACTCGAATGTTGATTCTCATCGGTGCCTTTGTTTCTCCGATTCCTCTCAGTGCCGCTGTGATGGACATATTGAAGCTCTGGAATAGATATCCTACCATGATGATCTTGAAATACATTCTTCCTGCCGCAATGGTATCGGACTGCGCACCCATAAAGAGCATGATTTCATCGGTAAAAAGTATACCAAAGGCTGAAAGAGGAATGGCAAGAAAGACCAGATTCAGGAGAATCACATGCTTCAGCACCGAATCCACACGATGGTCCTGCTTCGCCCCTACATACCGAGCAATCATGGCAGTTCCACCGACATTTAGCGCCTGGGCAAGTGAAAGACCGATAAACATCGGCTGGTTCGTAATCCCGACAGAAGCCACAGAGGCTGCTGCAAGAGCCTTGTCAGCAATCCATCCAAGCATCATCATATCCACCATACCAAACAGAGAACTCATCAGAAGCTCAATCAGGACAGGCCAGGCCAGCTGCATGACATCATATCTTATGGGGTTCTTGATAAAGGAAAAGAAATCTTTCTTCTCCACAATTTCAGTTTCTTCTCGTACTACATTGTTTTCTTCTCTCATTAATACTCATCCTATCTTTATTCTCATCTAAAAAATTTAGTTTCCATTTAGTTTCCATTACATAATAAATAACCAGATTTCATTATAGCACAACAGAAAAATACTGCCTAAGAACCCAATACACTTCATTTCGGAAGACGTCAGATTTACAGCAGCATTTTTGCTTTATGTATTCATCTGAATGATATTTCAAATAAAAGACCGATACAGCGTATGTTATATACAAAGTATCGGTCTTCTCCTAATAATCGTATTCTCTTAAACTCTCACTGATTCTGATCTGCAGCGTCTTGTCGTCCTGAAGTTTTTTGTAGGAGACAAGAAATTCATTAAGTTCATTATCGGATAAATCAACCTTTTCTTTTGAGGTGATGAGGACAACCGTTTTGTTCAGGAATAAAGAAAGATCATTGACCGAATTTCTGATTTCATAATAGAAACCCGAGTAATCCGTGATTTTCCCTTTATATTTGTCCATGAAACCGAGCTGTTTCCGATACTTCTTGTATTCGTCGTTATCTGTGAGGTTGTACTGAGACTGTATATCTTCCATGGATACCCCGTAGCGTTCCATAAGTTTTGTTTGGATTTCCATAAACTTCTCGTAAGAGATATTGTTCTTCTCCATATATTCCACAATGGCTTTGTTTATGGAGGCGATATCCTGCGTCCCTGCCCCCATCTGTCCGTACAGATTGAAGATATAGGATTCGAAATCATCTATATCCTTATCTCTCACTTTATTTTTCAGTTCATTGAAATCTATGACATCACTCAATGTCTATTCCTCCTCGAGGCTCTTAAGATAATCCACAAGATCTGATTTCTGTACGCGGTTCACACCACTATGTTCGATGTCAAAACCTGGATCGATCTTTTCGCCATATTCTCTTTCCATGATTTCGATGACTCTTGGCTTACAGAATTCACCCTGACACCATCCCATTCCAGCTCTTGTCCTTCGTTTGACACCGTCTACTGTTTTCACCTTTATCCCACGGTGAAGTGCATCTACAATTTCATCTTCTCTCACCTGTTCGCATCGGCAGACTATCCTGTCTTTGCTTCCCAGTGGAAGTTCAATGAACTCCTTGACATCTTTCAGCGGTTTCAGCGGTTTCTTTGTGACGACCGGTTTTCTGTATGGATCGAAATCCTTGTTGTCTTCCCATTCTAAACCGCCATCCTTAAGAATACCTATAACCATTTCCGCAATAGCAGGTGCTGAGGTAAGACCTGGCGACTGAATACCTGCTACATTGATAAAACCTTTTACTGCTGTCTCCTCAATGATGAAGTCGTCTGTTGAACTTCTTGCTCTGATTCCCGTAAAGCTTCTGATAAACTGTTTGGAGTTGATTTTATCATAAAGCGATTTGGTCTGGTCAAAAATCTTTGCTATACGTTCGATGTGGGTGGAAGTATCTTCCTTTTCCACATCATCATTAGCATCCGGTCCGATGAGCAGATTGCCATAGTATGTGGAGGCCACAAGGACTCCCTTGCCGAATTTTGTAGGTAGCTGGAAAATGACCGTATTGATCGGATCTCCTGTACCTCTTGTAAAGAGAATATACTCACCAGATCTTGGTAGAATCTCAAAGTTGTCGACACCAACCATTCTTGAGATCTCGTCCGAATAGACACCTGCAGCATTGATGACATACTTCCCGTCATATTCGCCTTTATCTGTTCTGACTTTGAAGGCATCACCTGTCTTTTCGATACCGATGACCTTGTTTTCAAGCGCTAAAGTCACACCATTTTTAATGGCATTCTCCGCCATGGCTATGGCCATTTCATAAGGCGAGCAGATTCCTGCGCCTTTGCAGTACAGTGCCCATTTGACATCATGGGTCAGTTCCGGTTCAATCCTCTGAATCTCTTCCTGTCCGATGATGGACAGATCGTCCAGTCCATTTTTTATGCCATTTTCCATAAGCTTTTCCAGTGGCGCTTTGTCATCCTCAGTTGTAATGACCAGTGAACCTGTCTCTTCAAAACCGAAATTCAGCTGACGATCCAGTTCCTTGAACTGAATGCGTCCTTTATAACAGAGCCTGCCTTTCAGTGCTTCATGCTTTTCTGCAAAACCTCCATGAACAATGGCACTGTTGGCTTTTGTGGCGCCCATGGAAACATCGATCCCTTTTTCAAGGATCAGGACCTTTGCCTTTGATTTCGACAGTTCCCTGGCAATGGTTGTACCTACGATACCTGCACCAATAATAATTACGTCATACATAACTTAACCTCCCTTACGTTAACTGTTTTCACCTGATTTCCTGTAAACATTTACGATTAACTCAATTATATCAAATTTACTGAAATCCAGATAATTTTTATACAAAAAATGTGGGTATACACCCACATTTTATTGTTTACATATTTCTTGTTGCTACGATGTTCGCACCTGTTCCAAGTACATTCTCAATCAGAACCGTTCCGACTTTTATTGGAGAAGTCACTTCGATATTTTCCAGTTCCTTCATAACTGCAAAGTTCAGTCCCTTAGGAATGTCTGTTGAAGTCTTTACAGGCAGTCTCTTATGGATTCCGCCTTTGATCTTCACTGTTGAAGTGATCACTCTTGTCGGATTTGTCAGCTCTTTCTGAGCATAAGGTATTCCTCTGTTGCATCCATTGCCCATGACGATGATTTCACCGTCGGCCTTCTGGTCAACACTCAATCTGCATCCTTTTGGACAAACTATACATATCATTTCTATCATCTTAAATCACCTCTTCCAAAGCAATGGTCAGGAGTCCGTTAGCTTTTTCAAGATCTGCTCTCTTTAGCTTAATCTTCTCCATTTCTCCAGGAGCAACAACAGGTCTTCTCAGCTTCTTGATCAGTTCGCCATCATTGTTTCTCACAGTGATGTTGACATCCTTGAACACGTTGGAAACTCTGAACATGATTTCCTGTGATTCTGCGATATTTTCAAGTCTGATCTTCTGAGGAACAGTGTAGTTTACACGGTCTCCGTTTCTGATTTCAGTAACTTCCTGTCCTTCCTTCAGTTCGCTCTTGATGAACTTGGCGGCACTTCTTCCAGCCTTCTGTCCTTCTTCGCTGACAAAGTCTACAAGGTCATGAACATGAACAACGTTTCCGCAGGCAAAGATACCCTTGACGTTTGTTTCCATGGCTTCGTTGACCACTGGACCTGAGGTTCTTCTGTCCAGTGCAATTCCTGCATTCTTGGTGATTTCATTTTCAGGAATCAGACCAACTGAAAGAAGAAGTGTATCACATTCAAGTGTCTGCTCTGTTCCTGGAATAGGATTTCTGTTTTCATCGACAGCCTGAACAACGACTGCCTCCAGTCTGTGCTTACCGATGATTTCGGTGATGGTATGTGCAAGCATCAGCGGGATATCATAATCATCCAGACACTGCACAATGTTTCTGTTCAATCCATTGGAGTAAGGCATAAGCTCAACGCAGGCCTTGACTTCAGCGCCTTCAAGAGTCATTCTTCTAGCCATGATCAGTCCGATGTCTCCTGAACCCAGGATAACAACCTTCTTGCCGACCATGTATCCTTCCATGTTCACATATCTCTGTGCTGTTCCTGCGGTGAACACACCTGATGGCCTCTCCCCAGGAATCTGGATCGCACCTCTGGTTCTTTCTCTGCAGCCCATGGCAAGAATGATCGCCTTGGTTTCCAGGCTGAGGTATCCCTCTTCTGTATTGATGGCTTCCACATGCTTCACATCTCCGCCGTTCGTTATGGACAGAACCATAGTATCCAGCTTGTGGTCAACCTTTGTTGAATTCAGCATTTCTATATATCTTCCTGCATATTCAGGACCTGTTAATTCTTCTTTAAATGAGTGAACACCGAATCCGTTGTGTATGCACTGATTCAGAATACCACCCAGTTCCTTGTCTCTTTCAAGAATAAGAATATTCTCGATTCCTCTGTTATAAGCCTCATAGGCAGCTGAAAGCCCTGCTGGACCTCCTCCGATTACGATTAAATCATATTTCATCTTTTTCACCCCTACTTCTTCGTTTCGCCGACTAGTATGTAAGAACCGTTGGTATCCTGCATGACCTCTTCCAGTGGAACATTAAGTTCTCTGGATATGATTTCCAGAACTCTAGGTCCGCAGAATCCGCCCTGGCATCTACCCATACCAGGTCTTACTCTTCTCTTCACACCATCAACGGACAGTGCGCCTACCGGTCTCTTTATGGCTTCAACAATTTCGCCTTCTGTGATGTTTTCACATCTGCAGATGACTCTTCCGAACTTAGGGTCTTCCTTGATTTTCGCTGATTTCTCCTGTGGAGAAAGCGCCATGAAATGGGTCTGTCTTCTTATCGGATTGAAGTTTTCATTCTTTTCCATTTCAAGTCCGATATTCTTAAGGATTTCCACTGCATCTTCAGCTATTGCCGGTGCAGATGTCAGTCCTGGTGACTTTATTCCTGCAAGGTTGACAAATCCCTTAACGGTCTTAGACTCTTCAATGATGAAATCGGAACGGTCTGATTGCGCTCTTAATCCTGCAAAGTTACGAATACTTTCCCTATAATTGATTCCCTTGATCGATCTCTCTGCAGCATGTCTGATGAAGTCCATCTGTTCCTTAGTTGTCGATTTATCATCTCTTTCAACATTGTCCTCAGCATCTGGTCCTACGATCAGATTTCCATGAACACTTGGTGTTACAAGAATACCCTTACCAAGTTCCGATGGACACTGGAAGATGACATGATTGGCAAGCGGTCCCTGACTCTTGTCCAGAACAAAGTACTGGCCTTTTCTTGGCTTGATTTTGAATTCTCTCTCACCAACCATGCCCATGATCACGTCGCTGTAGATACCCGCTGCATTGACGATATATCTGGTTTTGATTGGATCCATGTCAAGTTTGGCAGTATAGATGGTGAAGATATCCTCTTCCTTCTTGATATCCACAACTTCTGTGCCC
>DAMDIS010000040.1:2259-5719 GCA_032100885.1 Proteiniclasticum sp. | reverse complement strand
CATAAGATCAACACCGTTGACCACTGCATTTTCAGTCAGTGCGATACAGAATTCCCAAGGTCCTACAATACCTGCACTTGGTGAATGAAGTGCACCAACAGCCTCATCTCCGATATTCGGCTCCATCTTGAGAAGTTCTTCTCTTCCGATCAGTCTCTGATCTGGTACACCATTTGTATTTCCCCTATGGTACAGTTCTTCGATGGTCTTTAGCTCTGCTTCAGAAAAAGCCACGACCAGTGATCCCACTTTCTTGTATGGAACATCAAGTTCCTCAGCATACACTTCAGTCAGATGACATCCTCTGACATTCAGTCTTGCCATGGCAGTTCCGACCTCAGGGTCGTAACCTGCGTGAACGATGGCACTGTTCGCCTTCGTAGCCCCTTCAGAAACATCGTTTTCCTTTTCGATTAAACACACTTTGAGATTATACCTTGATAATTCTCTTGCCACTGATGCCCCAACAATACCTGCACCAATGATTGCTACATCATACATTAATATTTCCCTCCTAACACAAAAAGAGTAACACAACGAAACCTGCCTATTGCAGGTGACTTTTGCTTACTCTTATACTCTTAGCACACTATTTAATTAATACCATTTTATCACTTTACATAAGTATTGTAAACCATGTCATTAAAGTTTCCAAATGGTAGTATCAGTGGAAGATATGGCTGTCGCGCCAGCAGATAATGCTGAAATGACATCTTCCTTATCTGAAATTAGTCCTCCCGCTATGAGTGGGACATTGGAGAGATTGGACAGCATGGTAATGATTTTGTACATACCACCTGGTAAAACTTCATAAGTATCGGCATGGCCTGCCTCGATATACTTTATGACATTTTTCAGGGATAGTGAATCGATGAGGAAAAACCTCTGTACAGTAATCAGTCCAAGATCCTTAGCTGCACTGATGATATTGGCTTTGGTGCTGATGATTCCATCTGCCATTGTGTTGTATTTGATGAATTTGGCTGCAATTTCCTTGCTGCCAAGTCCTTCAATCAGATCAACATGAACGATGGCGATCTTTTTTCTGGCTTTGATCTTCTTGACGATCATCGCAATATCTGTAATGTTGCCGAAAAGAACAAAAACAACTTTATTCTCTGTTTCGAGAGCCAGATCCAGGCCATTATAATCCTTCACAGCTGTAACCACAGGATAGTCTTCCAAGGCACTATAAAATTCCTCTTTCATTTAACAACCTCCTTAATACGGTCACATTTTATTATACATAAACTTAAACACTTGTAAACCAATACAACGATAAATATTTAATTTCATATATTTCTTCCTGATCATTACGAAATCCTAATCTGCACCTCAGAAATATGCATATTGAATGCTGTTTTATGCATATGGATTCTCGCTTCTTTCTTCGTTCGTTTTCATCCAGATAATTTTTTCCGCTATTTTGATTTAAAGTATTGACAAATAATGATTTTATAATTAATATTAGATTATAATCATTATTAATTAGCACCGCACATGCTTATTAATTATTATCAGTTACAATTACAGAAATGAGGAGCCGACGGGCTCCTTTTTTCTTTCTCTTTTTCTGACTCATCCGATGTGGAGTACATCGTCGTCATCATCTTTATTCTCTTTATGCAGCGTAAGATTGATGTCCCTTGTAGGATAAGGAATTCTGATGCCGTTTTTCTCAAATTCCTGAATCACCTCTTCATTGACCGAGTAGGATACTGTAAGAAAATCTTCCCTCTTCACCCAGAACTTGAGATCGAAGTCGATGGAATTGTCGTTGTGGTTGCTGACCCCAAGCAGAACACCCCTGTCCTCGATGATGTTTTCATTCCGGATAATGATGCCCATAAGCACTTCCTTGACCTTGATCACATCACTTCCATATGCCACGGAATAGACTTTGTCGATTCTTCTAAAGGGCTCGATGCTGTAGTTTATGATATGGGATGTGGCAAGAGAGCCGTTTGGCACCATTACTCTTTTATTGTCCATTGTATTCAGGGCTGTATAAAGCACCTGCACAGACAGCACTGTTCCTGAGAAACTGTCGGTTTCAATAAAATCGCCCACACTGAACGGTCTGAATGTAAGAAGAAGAATTCCGGCTGCAAAGTTTGACAGACTGTCCTTCAGTGCAAGTCCTACTGCAAGACCTGCCGCAGAAAGCATGGCGATGAAAGTCGTCACCGGTACTCCGATGATGGTCGCTGCTGTGATCAGAACGATCAGCTTAAGGAAAAAGCCCGAAATGGTCAGCATGAATCCGTGTACGGAAACATCCAGTCTGCTCTTGATGAGTGCCTTTTCTATTAGCTTTACGATATATTTCGTAATCCCCCAGCCGATAAGAAGTACTGCCAGAAACGAAATCAGTTTCGGCCCATATTTCAGTATGACCTCATTAGATATTCTTAAAAAACCCATAAGTCCTCCATGATATGTTTATTCAGTAAACTGGTGCCTATCACAAATTCAGGGAATCCATAATAGGCACCAGTTAAGATTAATTTTTATTCTTTTTCGTTACCTCTGTAATGATTGTCGATTTCATTCATTCTGTCCACTTTCGGCTTGGATCTGCCACCCTGGAATTCACTTTTCAGGTAGGCAAGGACCAGCATTTCACCGACAGCTTTTCCTGTCGTCAGACCACCCATGGTAATGATGTTCGCATCATTGCTCTTTGCGGCTCTTTCAGCCTGATAGATATCCGTAACCTGTGCGGCTCTTATACCATGAACCTTATTTGCTGTAATTGCCACACCGATCCCTGTTCCGCAGATGATGATCCCTCGATCAAAGTTCTTACCGGCAACTTCCTTAGCCACCTTTTCCGCTATATTGGGATACAGGATCTTTTCTCCGTCATAGGAGCCGAAATCCTCGTATTCATATCCGTTTTCCTTAAGCGCTTCTATAATATGCTGCTTAAGCTCGAAACCCATTTCGTCGCATCCGATTGCTATTTTCATCTTATGTTTCCTCCTTGATTTTTCTTACGTTGTTTACGATCTCTTCCAGATTGTCCATATCATGTCCGAATCTTCCGATGAAGAGACCATCAACATCCTCTGATGATACCAGTTCACTGGCATTCTCTTTGTTTGCAGAGCCCCCGTAGATCAGTCTGACTCCTTTTCCTGCTTCCTCGCCATATTCCTCATAAATGATTTTCCGGATCATGGCCATGGATTCGTGTACATATTCAGCTTCTGCCGGTCTGTCTTTCCCTATGGCCCATTCAGGCTCATAGGCCAGAATGACCCCTTTAAGTTCAGACGAGGATACCCCACGAAGAAGGCTTATGATCTGATCTTTCAGTTCATCCTCACGTTTCTCACCTTTTTCTGTTTCACCCATGCAGATAACCGGTATCAGACCATGCTTCAGGGTCAGTCTGATTTTTTCGCTGATCATGTCATAATCTTCTTTGAAAATCCTTTTCCGCTCGGCATGACCC
>DAMDIS010000040.1:890-2249 GCA_032100885.1 Proteiniclasticum sp. | reverse complement strand
TGACCCAGTTCAACCATACGGCAGCCAAGATCCACCGCACTTTCTATGGAAAACTCGCCTGTCATGGCACCATTCTCCCTGGGTGCGATATTCTGCACACCGTACATTATTTCTGATCCTTCCAGAATCAGTGCCACGGGATAAATTGTGCCCATGGATGGAATGAGGAAAATATCCATATCGTCTATTCCCTCAAACCGCTTTCTGATTTCTTCAGCCATTGACGATGCCTGCTCCATCTTGTTGACATAAATCTTAAGACTCATACCGACAACTGGTTTTCTTTTCATTTCTTACTCCTATTCGTTTATCTTCTTCATTTCTTCCAGAAACTCTTTGTAGATGAGGTAGGATGAGAATGATCCGGGATCTCTGAATCCTATTGCTCTTTCACCCAGTCTCATGGCTCTGCCCTTTTTAGCGACAAGCGGAATTGTTCTGTCTGAACCTTCCTTAAGCTCATTGACAAAATTCTCGAAGATCTCGATCTCACTCTTGCCGGATTCAAGTTCATTCTTCATGACATCAATTGCAGGTCTCAGCGCATCTACCATGGTCTTGTCTCCAACGACCGCTTTTCCTCTAGCTTCTATGGATTTGATTCCGTTTTCGATGAAATTGACAAACTCAGGGAATGTCAGGCTGTTCTTGCCTTTGACATCTTCTCCTGCTTTCATGAAAAGACTGCCATATAAAGGACCGGCAGCTCCACCGACTTTCCCGAGTATGATCATGCCCACTTTTCTGTAGAAACTTGAAATGTCATCTGTTTCATCAAATATCTTGTCTATCTGCTTCTGCACTTCTCTAAATCCGATGGACATGTTAATGCCGTGGTCTCCATCACCGATATCTGAATCCAGTTTGGATAAATAGTCGCGGTGCTCCTCAAACATAGGGATCAGTCTCAAAATAACGTTCTTGAAATATTCTTTATTGAATTCCATACGGTTGCCTCCTTGAATCTTCTTATGCTTATATTATACACGTAACCATGTATTGTTTCCAATTTCATTGCTCTAAATTCAAGGATATCCGCCACATAACTGCAGCGGATATCCGTAATTCCAATGATTTTCCTGAAAAACCTATCTGATGCTCATGTATGGTGTGTCACATGGATAATCAAGAAGTTCCTTCAGCTCATCGTCTACCTTGACGATGGTGATGCCCATTCCGATCATGTCCATGGATGTGGCATAGTTACCAACCAGAGCTTTGTGTATCTTTATTCCTTTATCGGTCAGCACTTTCTCAAGATGGTCGTTGATGATGTACTGGTCCATAAGAGGCAGTCCGCCAAGTCCATTGACCAGAGTGTAAACTTCGTCGCCTTCCTTCAGCTCGAAATCTGCAAAT
>DAMDIS010000040.1:0-880 GCA_032100885.1 Proteiniclasticum sp. | reverse complement strand
GTCCATGATTTCATCGACAACCTGATTTGCAGGTTCGATCTTACCACGTCTGACGCCCGGTTCTCCATGAATACCCATACCGATTTCCATATCTCCGTCTTCCATATCGAAGATGGTTCCGCCCTTTACAGGAATGGTGGAGGAAGATAACGCAACGCCCATGGATCTTGTATTGTCGTTGCACTTTTTAGCTGCTGCGACTACTGCGTCAAGGTCCAGACCCTTAGCTGCAGCTGCGCCTGCTGCTTTGAACACGAAAAGATCGCCTGCGATACCTCTTCTGTCTTCAATGTTTTCTGAAGATACCACATCGTCTGTTACAAGAACAGTTTCTACGCGTATGCCGTCATCGGCTGCCATTTCGGCACCCATATCAAAGTTCATGACGTCACCTGCATAGTTACCATACAGATAGATGCATCCTTTACCCTGGTCTACTGCCTTTACGGCATTGTAGCAGGGTTCTGGTGATGGTGAAGTATTGATGTTTCCGATGACTGCAGCGTCGGCAAAATTCTCTCCGACATAACCCAGGAACAGCGGTTCATGTCCTGAACCTCCACCTATGATTACACCTACTTTTCCTTCTGCAGGTCTTGTTGTGACTACTACTCTGCCATCATCTTCCAGCAGTTTCGCATATTCCGGATGTGCCTTGACATAGCCGGACAGCATTTCCTCTACCACATCATAAGGGTCGTTGATCAGTCTTCTCATCATTCATTCTCCTTCATACGATTATTTTTGTCCTGTCGCCTTCCGATCCCTCAGGTATGAATTTTATACAATTTTTATGTTATAGAAAATACATATCTTTTGATTTCAAAAGACTTCTCTCAAATACTATTATTAAGCATCTCAAACAAACAGTCATCAATTT
>DAMDIS010000039.1:18765-19613 GCA_032100885.1 Proteiniclasticum sp. | reverse complement strand
CCAAGTGTTTACCTGCTCCAGAGCAAGCTTTGCATTTTACAATACCGAAGAGGAAATCGACATGCTGGTGGACAATCTAAGTGAAGTCAGGAGGTGGATGGGATATGGATCTAGGTAATCTTTATACTGAGGTCATTCTCGAACACAATAAAGAAACCAAAAACAGACGTGAAATAGAAGGCTACACCCATAAGGAAAGAGGTCACAATCCCAGCTGTGGAGACGACATCACAGTAGAGGCCAAAATAGAGGATGGGATCATCAGGGATCTTGCCTATACGGGTCATGGCTGTTCCATCAGTCAGGCATCAGCTTCCATGATGACAGATCTTCTTACAGGAAAAACTGTGGAAGAGGCTCTTGAGATCATTGAGGTTTTCCTTGGAATGATCAAGAGAGAAATCCATGATATGGACTATCTTGAAGATGTTCTTGATGAAGCATCGATCCTTCAGGGGATTTCAAATCTGCCTGCAAGAGTCAAATGTGCGGTACTTGCATGGCATACTTTAAAAGAAGCTGTAGCGAAAGAATAAATATCGGAGACTGGACATTTTACGTCCAGTCTCTTTTCCGATTACTGCAATGGTTCTATAATAGAAATAAAAGTGAAAGGATGATCGGAATGAAAAAACTGAGTTATGTCTTAAGCCTTATGCTGCTGACCGGAATACTTGCAGCGGGATGTGCACCCGAAGGTGAAGAACAGGGAAATGATGTGCCGTCATCGCAGGTTGTTAAAATAGATGCTGAAGAAGCCAAGAGAATGATGGATGAGGAAGAAGTCATCATAGTGGATGTGAGAACTGAGGAAGAATTTGCAGAAGCTCATATTGAGGGGGCTCTGC
>DAMDIS010000039.1:15695-18755 GCA_032100885.1 Proteiniclasticum sp. | reverse complement strand
CTGCTCCTGACTTTGGATCAGATTGCGTCTGAAGCGGAAAGTCTGATTCCAGACAAAGGGAAGACCTACCTGGTATACTGCAGAAGCGGAAACAGAAGCGCTCAGGCTGCAAAGCAGCTTGTGGAGATGGGTTATACCAGCATCTATGATTTCGGCGGGATAATCGACTGGCCATATGAGACTGTAACAGGCGAAAACTGATTTAAATTACCGGTAAGTGTTATGGCATAGCAGAATGCTTTAAAATTTGTAGATTTTTTATTAATAATTATCAATTTTATGCAATTGATTGGACCATAGGGTATAATGAAAGAAGAATGTATGACGGAGGTAATAGTATTATGGCAGTAGAATTTATCAGGTATCTGGACAAAAGTATAAAATATCTGCACAGGCAGGGAGCATTCCTGACGGTGAAAAAAGGTGATGAAGTCAATGTCAGCACCATCAGCTGGGGGAATATAGGATTTGAGTGGGGAAGACCGGTCTTTACCATACTTGTAAGAAGTTCAAGACATAACCATGAACTCCTTCAGGATAATGATGAGTTTACCGTATCCATCCCTACCACATCGACCATGAAGAAAGCACTGAACACCGTAGGAAGTCTCTCCGGAAGAGATACCGACAAGTGGGCAGCTGCAAATCTTACACCTTACAAGGCAAAGACCATGGAAACACCAGTGGTCAAAGAAGCCAACATATTTTACGAATGCAGGATCATCTACAACCACAAAGTCGATCCTAAACTCCTAAGAGGAGACGTGGATGTGACCAGCTACATGGATGGTGACTATCACGAGATTTTCTACGGAGAGATCGTAACTTCATACACAAAAGATGACTTATAACAAAGGATGATATAAATGATTTTTGATACACACATGCACACGGAATTGTCTTTTGATTCCAGTGAGCAGATCACCAGGATTCTCGATGCTGCAAAAGAGAAGAATCTTGGCGTCATCACCACCGAGCACAAGGATCTCAATTACTTCGAGGTGGGTGGCTTTCCCATTGATTTCAATGTGGATGAGTACTTCAGACGATATGAGAAATATCGTAGCGACACTTATCTCATGGGAATAGAATTAGGACTGGACAAAGCATACACGGACAAGATCAGAAGCATTGCAGAGCATTATGATTTTGATATGGTCATCGGATCTCTTCATACCATGGCAGGTATTAATCTGTCTTCGAGGAAATATTTCAAAAGCATTGATGAGAAGATCTTTTACAGGACTTATCTCAAATATGCGGAAGAGATGATCATTGACAGTCCATTCATCGACACGTTAGCTCATTTTGACTATCCCACAAGATATTCCGGGTTTCGTGAGCTTCGCTATGAAGAATACGAGACCGAATTCAAAGCACTTTTTAAAGCTATGATGGATCATGACGTGACACTGGAGATCAATCTTAAAAGACCTCTTGTGGGCGAAGTCCATGATTCATTCAGAAGCGTATATGAGGGATATTATCGGAATGGCGGAAGGTACATTAGCCTTGCTTCTGATGCCCATGTTGCTGAGGATGTAGGGAGGAATTTCGATCAGGCTGTAAAGATGATGGATGATATCGGTCTGGAAATTTGTTATTATAAGAACAGAAAAAGAATCCTATGCAGGTAATAGGGGAAATGGAAGAGGGTGAGTCTAATCAACCACAGTAAAATCATTCTAAATGAACTTTTAGTCGATCTTTTTCATGATATTCTGGAAATAGAAGAAAAATCACTGCGTGATAACGGAAGTGATTTGACCATCACAGAGATGCACACCATCCATGCAGTAGGTGATGAAAGACCCAGAACGATGACTGAGGTTTCAAGAGATCTCAACATCACCATGGGGACACTGACAACTGGAGTGGATAAGCTGATCAAAAAAGGATATCTTGTCAGAAAGAGAACTGAGGAAGACAAAAGAGTCGTTCTTGTGGAACTGACCGAAAAAGGTGTAGAGGCTAAAAGGATGCATGACTCATTCCATCAGGATATGATCAGCAGCGTCATCGAAGCACTGAATGACGAAGAAGAGAGTGTTCTGATCCAAGCGCTCAAAAAACTGATCGGGTTTTTTGATGAGAAATACAGATTATAGAAGAGAATATGTGAAAGCATAGGGAAAAGTTCGCTTTTCCCTATTTCTATACAGGAGGAGTTATTGAATTGGAAATATTATTTGTACGACATGGCGAATCGGAAGCGAACATTCTGGATCTCATGTACGGCTCCAGCAATTATAAACTGACCAAACTCGGGAAGAGACAGGCAAGAAGTGCAGGGAAAATCATCAGAAACATGAAGTTTGTTCCGGACAGGATTTATGTCTCGAGTCTTGTCAGAACCCACGAAACACTCGAGAATATGGGCTTCAGTCTGGATGAGGCACTGATGGATGAAAGGCTGGATGAGAGACATCTGGGCGATCTTGAGGGGCTTAACTATAAAGTGCTTCATAAAGAGCAGCCCGAGCTTTTTGAGGAATGGAACAGCGACTGGCTGAATTATAAACCAGGTGGCGGTGAAAGTCATTTGGATTTTCACAAGCGCATCGAAAGCTTTCTGACGGATATCAGAAAGAATCATAACAATGGAGAAAAGGTTCTTGTGGTCTGTCATGGTGGGACCATGAAGACCATATTCTCACATATATTCAATCATGAAACAGATTCATTCTTCAGCATAGAAATTTACAACTGCTCCATCATGAGGCTGAAAAGAATAGGGGATAAATTTGTTTTTGACGCACTCTACAACATCGAAGATGTGTGTACAGATACAGGAGCGGAATAAAGATGAAACCACTGATGATACGTGATACAGAGATTCAGGACGGTTCATTCTGCCTCTGCGTGACTCTTGCACCTTCGGGTATAAAGGATCTGAGAAATGATCTGAAGAAATTGGAGCAGGAGGAATTTGATCTTCTGGAATGGAGAGCGGACTATTTCATGAATAAGCATGAGCTCAAACGCGAGATCCTATATGGGATTGATCTCATCAGGGATGCGTTTCCTGAGAAGCCCGTTCTTTTCACCTTCAGGTGGGAT
>DAMDIS010000039.1:13766-15685 GCA_032100885.1 Proteiniclasticum sp. | reverse complement strand
TCAGGAAGGTGGCCAGAATCATATCAGCGCTCAGGAACTGCTGATGATAAGAAGATCCGCTGTAGAATCCGGGAAAATTGATCTTCTGGATGTGGAAGTTTACTGGCTGCGAAATGCCCAGAGCGATAAAAAGCTGAGCATGTACATTGACCTGCTGGAGGAGGCAAAAGCTTCAGGGATCAGATGCATACTTTCCTGGCATGATTTCAGCGATACCCCCGAAGAGGATATGCTGCTGAAAATACTTGATACCCAGATGAAGCTCGGCGCTGATATCTGCAAAATCGCCACCATGGCAAAAACGGAAGAGGATACTTCAAGGGTACTCGAAGTATCAAGGCGGGCGGCTGAACTGCTTGACGTTCCTCATATCGCGCTGGTTATGGGGGATCTAGGCAAGTCATCAAGGTATGACAGATCTTCTTCCAGGACATGCATTACATTTGCCCCGCTTAATCAGTCTTCCGCGCCGGGACAGTTTTCTGTGAGCGAGCTAAGTAAAAGATTAAACAGCATCTGATGGACGAAATAAGAACAAGTGAGGGATAGAAATGCTGAAACATCAGGAACTGATCGATAAAATGAGCCTGGCCGATAAAATCAGAATCACATCGGGTAAGGATAACTGGAGAACGGAGGAGTTTCCGAATTTAGGGATTCCTAAAATTACCCTCAGCGACGGTCCTCATGGTCTCAGGCACCAGGAAGAAGAGCAGGACCATCTGGGCATCAATGAAAGCAACCCTGCAACATGTTTTCCGCCGGCCTGTCTCAGTGCGGCCTCTTTCGATGAGGAGCTTCTCTACGACATGGGCAGAGCCATAGGGATTGAAGCCGTCAACGATGGGGTTCATGTGGTTCTGGGGCCAGGAATAAACATTAAAAGAAATCCCCTGTGCGGCAGAAATTTTGAATATTTTTCTGAAGATCCCTATCTTTCAGCCCGGTTAAGTTCGGCATGGATCAAAGGTCTGCAGTCGACAGGAGTCGGTGCAAGTCTCAAACATTTTGCTCTGAACAATCAGGAAAAAAATAGAATGAAATCAGACAGCATAGCTGACAGAAAAGCGATGCATGACATCTATCTGAAGGCGTTTGAAAAACCGGTCAGAGAAGCCAGGCCCTATACCGTAATGTGTTCCTATAACCTCGTAGATGGCGTGTATGCCAGTGAAAACGCTTTTCTTCTTAATGATATTCTGCGCGAAAGATTCGGCTTTCAGGGGGTTGTTGTGACCGACTGGGCGGCAATGAACGACAAAACCGCTTCTTTAAAAGCAGGACTTGATCTGGAGATGCCAGGAGGAGCAGGATACTTTGATGAGAACCTGGAAAAAGACATCAGATCGGGTAAGCTTGATGAAGGTATCCTTGATCAGGCAGTTGACAGGATCCTAGAACTGATACTTAAAACTGCTGGAAACCACAAAATCAAGGAACTGACGGGCACTCTTGATATTGAGAAGCATCATGAGCTTTCAAAACGTATTGCTTTAGACTCAGTCATCCTGCTGAAGAATGAAGATAAGCTTCTTCCTCTTTCGAAGGAAAACAGGAAAATCGTAGTGGTCGGCTCACTGGCTGAAAAGCCCAGATATCAGGGTGCCGGAAGCTCACATATCATTCCCTATAAACTGACCTCACTTCTTGATGCCCTGAAGGAAAAGGGCATCAGCTTCACATACTATGACGGGTATCCGCTTGAAGAAGGTCATCTTCCGGTTCAGTCCACTGAAGAAATTCTGAAAGGGATAGGCAGAGAAGATACAGTCATTATTGCTGCAGGGCTTCCTGATTCCTATGAGTCTGAGGGGTTTGACCGCGAACACATGAGGCTGCCGGATGAGCAGAATGACCTGATCGAGAAGATTGCAGAGATAAACCGCAACACAGCAGTTCTTCTTTACGGCGGGGCTCCA
>DAMDIS010000039.1:10634-13756 GCA_032100885.1 Proteiniclasticum sp. | reverse complement strand
GAGAAAGTAAGCGGGCTTGTCAATCTTTACCTGCCGGGTCAGGCCGGAGGCGAAGTGGCACAGGAGATCCTCTTTGGAGAAACCAATCCATCGGGCAAGCTGCCGGAAACCTATCCTCTTTTGTATAGCGATCATGTCACATCGGAAATCTATGGAAGAGAAAACTATGAGGTGAGCTACAGAGAGGGCATTTATGTCGGTTACCGCTATTTTGACAAGGCTAAGAAAGAGGTGCTCTTTCCCTTCGGATATGGACTTTCCTATACGGAATTCACCTATGAAGACCTCGTTGTTTCCCATGAGCGAATAGATTTTGATGAAACTTTTGAGCTCACCGTTACATTCAGAATGAAAAACACAGGTGAAATCAGCGGAAAAGAAACTGCCCAGCTCTACATCAGAAAGACCGATCATGAAGGTTATATGGCAGAAAAGGAGCTCAAGGGTTTCAGAAAAGTTTTACTCCGTGCCGGTGAAGTGAGTGAAGTGACTTTTAAGATTGGTAAGGAAGAATTCCTTCAGTACGATCTCGGGGAAGAAAAACAGCTGGTCTATGAAGGAGAGTATGACATCCTTGTCGGTTCATCTTCAAGAGACATCCTGCTTGAAAAAAGGATATACATATCCGGTGAACCATTTAGAAAGGCTAATCTTCCGGAGTTCTACGTCCATCCTTCGGGCAGCCCTTCTCTGGAGGATTTTGAGGCTCTTCTGGGAAGAAAAATACCTGAAACAAAGACTGAAAGACCTTTCACCGTGGATAACACGTTATCCGAAATGAGCGGAGTCCCGCAGATGAAAATCGTCATCAGGAAACTCAGCAGCATGCTCATGGAATCCGCTGGTGTAAAAAGCAGGCAGGACAACGCATATAAAGTTGTTCATTCAATGTTTATGCAGACACCCATCAAGAGGCTGACACTGGTTTCACCCGACAAAATGCCGAAATATATGGGGGAAGTGCTCGTTCTCATTGCAAATGGGGAGTATCTTAAAGCGGCAGCAAAAGCCAGGGCGAAAAAATAGAACAGATGACATTAAAAAAGATGCGATCTCAATTGAAATCGCATCTTTTTAGTGCTGATCAGGTTTCTCGCTGCTCGGTTCTTTTTCTGTATTTTCCTTCTGGAATTTCTTAGCCTCTTCAGCCATTTCCAGAGCTTTCTTACGAGCTTCTCTCAGTTTTTTCCGTCGTTCTCTCAGATAATCGATGTTCGGTTTATAGACCAGATAGAGTCCGGAAACTGCACCTATATAAATGAGCAGTCCGATGAGAAGTCCTATAATATATTTGGTTTCCATTTTTTCATCACCTTACTTTGGTTCCATTATAGCATCGGCAGGTGTGATGGAGAAGAAATATTCCGTGAACGGTGGTATAATTTTATCTGAGGTGATGAAAAGATGGAACCTTTAGCAAGCAAATTAAGGCCAAAATCTTTAAATGAAGTTCTGGGTCAGACGCACCTCATCGGTGAGGGCAAACTGCTGACCAGTATGGTGAAAAGCGGGACACTCATGAATATGATCTTTTATGGACCGCCGGGTATCGGTAAAACGACCGTGGCGCGTCTTCTGGCGGACCTTACAGACAGAAAGTTCATCAGCCTGAATGCATCAACTGACTCACTCAAGGATGTGAAAAATGCGCTGGATGAGCTGAATATGTTCATGGGACAGAAGGGTCTGCTCCTCTATATCGATGAAATTCATTTATTCAATCGCAGAAATCAGCAGGTACTTCTTGACTACATGGAAAGCGGGCGGATCATCCTTGTCGGTTCTACGACGGAAAATCCTCATTTTGCGGTATTTAAAGCGCTGATTTCAAGAGCGATCGTGGTTGAATTCAAGCCTCTGGAGTTTCCTGATGTCATGAACGGCATGCATAGAGCGCTTGAATACTATAAAGAAGAACATGGGATTTCAGACATCAGTATCCCTAAAGAATCCCTTCAGTTTATTGCGAGTCTCGCCAACGGCGACATGAGAAAAGCGATCAACAATCTGGAACTGATTCTTATGGCCAACGACAAGGTCAATCAGAATAACATGGAGATCACAAAGAGTGATGTGGAGATGATTCTTCAGCGGAAAATCATCAACTTCGATATGGATGGGGACTATCATTATGATCTTCTCAGTGCGTTCCAGAAGTCCATTCGGGGAAGCGATGAAAATGCTGCTCTTCTCTATCTTGCTATGCTTCTTAAGGGCGGAGATCTGATCTCGGTGAACAGAAGACTGCTGGTGATCGCAGCAGAAGACATCGGACTGGCCAATCCTCAGGCGATTGCCATCGTAAAAGCCTGTACCGATGCGGCGCTTACCTTGGTGATCCTCCTTGCGACTTCTCCGAAATCCAATTCCGTCATCACGGCTGTGGATGCGGCGATGCATACCATCGACAGCACATCAGTGCTGGAGCTGCCGGCCCACTTGAGAGACGGACATTACGAGGGTGCAAAGTCTCTTGGACGTATGCAGAAATACGTCTACCCCCATGGATATAAAAATAACTACGTCAGACAGAACTACATGCCTAAGGGGCTGGAAAAGAAGGTGTTCTATAAACCGGGCACCAATAAATATGAGGAAGCAACAAAGCTTTACTGGAAAACGGTCAAAGAGGAATGATCTCCGGATTAAAGTTGACACTTTCACTCGGAATTGATACAATTTATTGATGAAATGCCTTGGAGGTGTGCAATGAAACTATCAACAAAAGGAAGATACGGCGTCAAAGCCATGATGGATCTCGCAGTCCATTACGGGAACATGCCCATATCCATAAAGAGTATCTCTGAAAGACAGGGGATATCCGAATACTATCTGGAACAGCTTTTTGCTCCTCTAAGAAGAGCCAAGCTTGTCAAAAGCGTAAGAGGGGCTCAGGGCGGCTATATCCTCAACAAGCTTCCTGAAGAAATCACCATCCTTGAAATCATGGATGTGCTGGAAGGACCAGTCGAGATTTCGGACTGTCTTACAAATGATGAGTGCGACTACCTTGATGCCTGTGCAACGAGGGTCCTCTGGAGAAAAATAAGAGACTCAATCAATTCAGTAATGGCAGGGATTACCCTTCAGGATATGCTGAATGATTACAGATCCATGCAGGC
>DAMDIS010000039.1:8757-10624 GCA_032100885.1 Proteiniclasticum sp. | reverse complement strand
GAGGGGATTTTCCTGAATGAATGATTTTATATATCTTGATAATGCGGCCACCACATGGATGGACGAGAAAGTGAAAGAAGCGATGGAACCTTATCTCATGGAGAGATATTCCAATCCCTCCAGCGTCTATTCATTTTCAAGGGAAAACAAGTCGGCAATGAAAAGAACAAGGGATGCGGCGGCAAAGCTTCTTGGCGCAAAGCCGAAGGATATCTACTTCACATCCGGGGGAAGCGAAGCCATAAACTGGGCGATAAAAGGGGTTGTATACGGCAATCCTGACAAAGGAAGACACATTATTTCCACAAAAGTGGAGCATCATGCGACTCTCCATACCCTCGAATTTCTTGAAAAACAGGGGTATGAAGTGACTTACCTCGATGTGGATGAAGAAGGATTCATTGATCTTCGTTCGCTGGAAAGAGCGATTCGCAGAGATACTGTGCTTGTAAGCATCATGGCGGCAAACAACGAAATTGGAACGATTATGCCGATAAAAGAAATCGGGAGAATCTGCAGGGAGAAGGGGACCTTCTTTCATACGGATGCTGTACAGGCTGTCGGCAGTGTAAAAATCGATGTGGAAGAGATGAATATCGACTTTCTTTCCGCATCGGCTCATAAATTCCATGGACCAAAAGGTGCAGGATTTCTTTATTTGAGAAGCGGTATCGTCATCGAGAATCTGATACACGGCGGGAATCAGGAGAGGGGAAGACGCTCGGGGACAGAAAATGTCCCGGGGATCGTAGGACTTGGAAAGGCACTTGAAATTCTCACTGAAGAGATGGACAGGAAGAATGAAGCACTCATCTCACTCAGGGATAAGCTTACTCAAGGTCTTCTTCAAATAGAGGGGTCCAGACTGAATGGTCCCAGAGGAGAAAAAAGACTGCCCAATAATGTCAATGTCTCCTTTACGGGAGTGGATGGAGAAGCGCTTCTTCTGAACTTAGACCTTGCAAAAATTCTGGCATCATCGGGTAGTGCCTGTACTTCTGGAGCCATCGATGAATCCCATGTGCTTAAGGCGATTGGCGTCGATAAAGAATTTATCAGAGGAAGTCTGCGCCTGACACTGAGTAAATATAATACTGAGGAAGAAGTGGAAAAGACCATAACTACGATTCGGGATATCCTGCTAAGGCAGCGCAGACTGGATCGGCCATGACATGTGTGATGTTAGAGTAAACAGAGTAAAGGTGAAGAAATGAAAAAAAGAGTAGTACTGGGTATGTCAGGCGGAGTAGACTCCGCTGTTGCGGCATATCTTTTAAGAGAACAGGGTTATGAGGTCATTGGCGTGACCATGCAGGTATGGCAGGACGACAACGGATTCAAGGAGAGAGAAGGCGGATGCTGTTCGCTTTCTGCAGTGGATGATGCCAGAATGGTGGCAGATACGCTTGAGATTCCCTTTTATGTCATGAACTTCAAGGAAGTCTTCAGAGAAAAAGTCATCGACTATTTCATGGAAGAATACATTGAAGGCAGAACGCCTAATCCATGCATCGCCTGCAACAAATACATCAAGTTTGACGAGCTTCTGCACCGTGCAGAAACCCTCGGCGCGGACTATGTCGCTACAGGACACTATGCAAAGATCTATGAGAAAGACGGAAGAATGGTCATAGAGAAGGCAGAGGATGATACAAAGGATCAGACCTATGCGCTATACAATCTGACTCAGGAACAGCTGAGAAAGACCCTTATGCCCTGCGGAGACTACCGTAAGACAAGAATAAGAGAGATTGCAAAAGAGATGGATCTTGGCGTGCATAACAAAAAGGATTCTCAGGAGATCTGTTTCATCGATGACAATGATCATGGAAGATACATCTATGAGAAGAAGCCGGAGCTTAAGGTG
>DAMDIS010000039.1:8096-8747 GCA_032100885.1 Proteiniclasticum sp. | reverse complement strand
AAGGTGCCCGGAAACTTTGTGGATCCAGAAGGAAAAGTCATGGGTACCCACAAGGGAATCGCCTATTACACCATCGGTCAGAGAAAGGGGCTTGGTCTTTCCATAGGAAGACCGGTATTTGTATCTCATATCAATAAAGATACAAATGAAGTTGTCCTCACTGACGAGAGTGCACTGTTTAAGAGCACACTGATTGCGGATAAAGTAAACTGGATTTCACGAGATGCGGTTACCGAGCCATACAAGGCAAAAGCGAAAATCAGGTACTCCGCAAAGCCGGCTGACTGTACCATCTATCCGCTTGAAAATGGAAGCGTTAAAGTTGTTTTCGAAGAAAAGCAGAGAGCAATCACAAAGGGCCAGGCAGTAGTATTCTATGAGGATAATTTTGTTCTTGGTGGAGGAACCATTTACGAGATAGAAGATTAATAAGCTGAATATATTTTCTTTGACCTAGAGGTTCTTCTGAACCTCTTTTTCATTGCCATAAATCATTGACCTGAAGATACAATAAAGTTATGATAATTATATATTGAATATTGACATTAGACGTAAATGGAGGAGTTATGGGAAAGTCAAAGAGACTATGGGTTCCGATTGAGCCTTATGATATAGTGGCCATGAAAGAATGGCTGGAAGAAAAGGCCAGAG
>DAMDIS010000039.1:7021-7907 GCA_032100885.1 Proteiniclasticum sp. | reverse complement strand
GGAAGAGAAGCTGAAGAGAGATAAGTGGAAACTGCTGTGGAAGATCCCATTATTTTTCTATGTCTTTATTCTTCAGATGGGTTTATGGAATCTCTTTCACAATCCTGTCATCTGGATCATCGAAGGACTGAGTATATTCCACCTGCTCGCCTTTATTCCACTGGTGCTTGGCGTGATCAGTCAGAACCAGAATTACAAAAATCAGAAGAAAATTGTGGAAAGGATGGCCGGGAATGCTGATGATTATCCTGTTTCGAGTGAGAATTTCAGGGTGATTGGCTTAATGGGACAAGTTCTGGTTTATCTGGCCGTGATCGGTTTGGGGCTGTCGATGATATTTGAAGTCGGAAGCACAAAGGTTATCGGATCAGACTTGAAAATCGACCAGTATCCTTTTATTCATATTGAAGAGATTGAGCTCATGGAGGACCCGGCGATTTCAGAGGCAAAATATGTCAGATACAACCATAACAGCGGCAGCACCAGCAGTCTTTTTCTGAAGGAAAGGCTATATCTTAATCAGTACGCTTATATTGGTCATGTTGAGCACTACAGCTCAGATCTTTCCAGTGTCTATTACAAGCCGCGTTTAAAAAAGGCGACAGAAGTTCTGGCCAGGGAAGCGAGAAATCGCGCAAAGGAACGCTCTGGTGCTGAAGGAGAGAGTGAAATACTCCATGGATTCAGCATAACTTACTATGATGGCATTCATGTGCAGTATATGATTCTTAATGATGCACATCAGCTTCTGGAGCTCAGTTATTTCGGAGATGCCGATCTGTCAGAATGGAAAGAGGAATTCACTGCAAAACTCGAATTATACAGGAACACTCAGCACTGAACACAATTCGTAATATGACGGGAAGTGAGTGATAGATTTATGGTC
>DAMDIS010000039.1:0-7011 GCA_032100885.1 Proteiniclasticum sp. | reverse complement strand
TGAAATGGATAGTCTGAAGTTATGGTTTGAAGAAAAGGCAGGGGAAGGGAACAGACTGCATAAAATGAGACCCTATTTTGCGGTTTTTGAAGAAAGTGACCGGGAAGAACAGGTCTATCATCTTGAACCCGCCCTTAAAGACTGGAATGAACCAGAGGAAGCGATGCTGATAAACAGGGAAATGAGCGGATGGACCTATGCAGGGACACTTAAAAATCATTATCATGTCTTCCACGCACCCAAAGGCACGCCTCTTTTGCAGGCGGATAAAGATGCGCAGAAATTGAAACTTAAAAGAAAGATGAAGTCAGAGAAATGGGGAATCTTAGGATCCATACTTGCCTTCTTCTTGATCCTGATTCAGCTGGACATCCAGAAACTGTCAGGAAATCCGATGCTTTGGATCGTTGAGGATCTGGATATCTTCACCCTCGGAGGATTGATCTTTATTCTTGTATCGGGATTGTTCGGTAGGGTGATGGCCTTAAGAAGGTATCAGACAATTATGGACAAGCTTGATACTGATGATGAATCGGATAATACATCAACTGGAATGTTCAGGACCGTAGAAATTTTCGGAACCGGATTAATCACCTTGGCCATGATATGGTCCGGATACACGATGTTCACACAGGATTTCAACTATATTCAGGATGGAGAGTATGATGCTGAAAAATATCCTTCTGTTTCTTTGGAGCGAATGGACAGATCATTGGATCTGGAGGGAGGTTCTGAAAATCTTATTTTCGATATTTACTCGCTCAGCAGCAGCAGTATAATCATCCAGGAAAAACAGATCGTATATCAGTCCAGCATAAAAGGAAGGTATGGTTCACCCATTTCAAGGTTGACCGTAACATATTATGACCTGGTCTCACCCCATTTCATAAATGTACTTTGGGCTGAGTCCGAGAAAACAGCCGCTGAAAACACAGGCTCAGAAGATGGACTGGAAGAAGAGCATGATGGAGCGGATACGATATTTTATAAGGGATATGGAACTCAGTATCTGATCATCCGACATGATGACAGGTTTATGGAAGTGGAATATCAAGGGGATGCAGAGCTTTCTGACTGGAAAGAGGAATTTGTCCTGGAGCTCACAACGTATGAAGGTCATCCGGGACAGTAGAAATATATTCAAAAGGAGATAGACATAATGCTTAAAATGAAACCAAGAACTTATCTGATACTGGGTTTATTTCTAGTCACTGCACTCATCTATTATTTTCTGTATCGGAATGATACATTTTTCATCGGTGCCTCCATGCTCATCATGGTACTCTGGCTTCAGCTGTCCGGTGGATGGAAACCTAAAAGACGAAATAAGAAAGTTAAATCTAAAAAATCTCGACAATAAAGGTATAAAGAAGAGGCTCTCATGCGAGAGCCTCTTCGATTTCAAGGGGAGAAATATTATGTTAAACTGTTATCTACATCTCTTAGGTTTGGATCCAGTTCATGAGGCTTTTTAGGCTTCAGCGGATCGTTTTCGTCGATGTATACATCATGACCTTCAACAACGTGATCTCTGTTTTCGATATTTCTGTCCGGATTGTTGATGTCTTCATTCCAGCCTTTATCCGGGGTAGCGATACCTCCGTCATATGCCGGGCTCTGAGCATTTCTGCCAAGGGGATCATTGTCTGCATCCGGCTGGTTACGATCCATATCTCTGTTGATCGGATCCTTGACATTAGTGGTCATTGGTTCATCGCTGAGAATGCTTTTATTTCTGTTGCGATCCATGTCTCGATCAATAGGGTCTATGTCGTTTCTTCCCAGTGGATCATTTTCCATCTCACCCGGATTTCTGTCTCTGTCTCTATTGATTGTATCCGCATCATTTACATGATCTCTTATGTTTCTGTCACGTGTGGCTGTATCGCCATCATATGCAGGATTTACTTTATCTTTGTAGAGCGGATCATCCTTAGAAGCCTTCTGATAGCTGTCAACCATATTGTTTGTGTTGCCGCTTTGTCCTGCAAATCCAATACCACCTGTAACTCCACCATCTGCACCGTAATCGCGTTCGTCTCCTATTGGAGCTCTATCTCTGTGTCTGTAGGTGTTTCTGTTGATGCTGTCATTCTCGTAGAAATTGTCATATACGTTGTCTCTTATCGTTTCATCGTCATTATCGTCGACAAGAACCAGGATATCTCCTGCATTGATTCTTTCTTCGTATTCTCTGGCATCCACTTCAGGTACACCGTAATCAATCAAAGCACCGGCAAGTCCGCCAACAGCTCCACCAGCAAGGGCACCTGTAACTGCAGCTGCGATAGGTCCGGCTGCAACGATAGGTCCTACACCAGGTATGGCAAGAGCGCCTAGTCCAAGAAGCAGTCCGCCGAGACCGCCGATGGTTCCGCCTGTTACTGCTCCTGCGGCTGCTCCGCTGCTGTCTTTAATATCATTTCCGATATCGGTACCAACTCTATTGGTTAGGGCATTATATTTTTCTTCATCCTTAGCAATGATTGAGATTTCTTCATCTGTATAACCTGATGACCTTAAACCTTCAATCGCTCTTACCGCCTGATCTTCTGAATGAAAAATACCTACGATTCTTTTTACCTCCTAATTATTTGTTAAATTGATTTTATTGACTTCATGTATCCATTCTATAGGACATTTTCGAACAGTCAGTGACAGAAATGAAAACAAGGATGGAATAGGGTGATAACATTATCTGAATGGTATTAATAAAATCTCTAAACTTAGTGGATTCTATGAAGGTTATATCCAGACTATGAAGGGACCATTGACAAAAAATGTCCCGAAACCGATAAAATCGCTAAAACAGGGATATTACCACATAGTAACTGCTTATTTCTGATCGCTTCCTATAGTCGATGACTTCGGTTTAAAAATCAGGAATAACAGGACCGATAACCTTGAGGGGTGATTGACTTTATGAAATGAAATGAGTATACTTTATAAGTAATAAATCAAAGTTTTCAATATGTGACGTTGATGAGGAAGAGTAACTTTATTTTCTACCTGCAGAGAGAAGGCGGTCTGGTGAAAGCCTTTGGAGAAATATGGTGAAGCCACCTAGGAGTCAATTTCTTAAGAGATGAGTGCTGTGCATTCATAATTAGGGTGGTACCGCGGAAGTATGCTTTCGTCCCTTGAGGGATGAGGGCTTTTTTATTTACCTCAATATAAAAATCAGATGGAAAGATGGAGGAATTGTTATGGAAAAACTGACAACCAATCAGATAAGAGAAAAATACCCGTATTTTACTGGAGTTAAGGTACCTCCATCAAAGAGAGTGGCTACTTGTCAGAAGTGCATAAGAACTGGTGATATCGACAATGTAGGTCGAACAAAGAGACATGCAACTTTTTTTGAAATGCTTGGCAATTTTTCTTTCGGAGATTACTTTAAGGACGAAATTATTCCATGGGCATGGGAATTTGTTACTGAAGTCCTGAAAATCGACAAGTCAAAGCTCTACGCTACAGTATATCTTGAGGATGATGAAGCATTCAGAATATGGGAAGAGAAGACAGATATCGATCCAGCCAGGATATTCAGGCTTGGAAAAGAAGACAATTTCTGGGAAATCGGAGTAGGTCCCTGTGGTCCCTGCTCGGAAATCCATTACTATAAAGGAACAGATGAAATCAGAACCACTGAAGATTTTATCGCGGCTTCTGACCGTGACGAGATGACAGAATTCTGGAACCTTGTATTCACTCAGTTTGACAAGGATGAGGAAGGAAACTACAATCCGCTGTCCAGTCCGAACATCGATACAGGTATGGGGCTTGAAAGAATGGCGACCATCATGCAGGGTGTGGATTCCATATTTGAGATCGACATTCTGAGAAATGTGATCGACAGAGTTTCTGAAGTAACCGGTAAGGTGTATGGCAGGAATAAAGAAGAAGATGTTTCCATCAGAATCATTGCTGATCATGCAAAAAGTATTGCATTCCTCATTGGTGATGGAGTACTTCCTTCCAATGAAGGAAGAGGATATGTGCTAAGAAGACTGTTAAGACGTGCTGCAAGACACGGAAGAGTCCTCGGTCACAAAAAACAGTTCCTGAACAGGATTATTGCAGCGGTAATGGACAGCTATGGCGCAGCTTATCCGGATCTTCTGGACAGAAGAGAGTATATCGAGAAAATCGTTGATCTTGAAGAGAGAAAATTCCATGAAACTCTGGATGCGGGAATGGAAATGATGCTCGGATTCATGCGTGAGACAAAAGGAAATACCTTCAGCGGGGAGCATGCTTTCAAGCTGTACGACACTTACGGTTTTCCTCTGGAACTTACAGAAGAGATTCTTCTGGAGAAGAACATGAAGATCGATCTTGATGCATTTAAGAAAGAAATGAACGATCAGAGACAGCGAGCAAGATCCGCCAGAGGCGAAAGCTCCTATATGGGGGCTGAAAATACTGGTATAGATCTTCTGGAGGAGCCTGTTGCAACTGAATTCACCGGATATGATTCACTGGAAACAGAAGCGGATATCCTTTATGTCTATGATGACGAGCACGTTGTGGATCATCTTGAAAGCGGCATGAAAGGATATGTCGTTTCCGACAGGACACCATTCTATGCAGAAATGGGTGGACAGGTGGGCGACATCGGTACAATCTCTACAGAAGATTTCACCGCTGAAGTCATTGACACAAAAAAGAGCAGGAACGGAAACAGTGTACATCTTGTAGTGGTGACTGAAGGCAATCTTGTACCTGGCAAAGCTTTGTTTGAAGTTGATGGACATATCAGAAGAAGTACCGAGAGAAACCATACTGCAACACATATTCTTCACAAGGCGCTGAAACTTGTTCTTGGCAGCCATGTCAACCAGGCTGGATCCATCGTTCTTCCGGACAAACTGAGATTTGACTTCAATCATTTCCAGGCCATGACCGATGAGGAAATCAGAAGAGTGGAAGAGATCGTCAATGAGGAAATACAGAAAGCGACTCCTGTCAGTACTGATCTCATGTCCATGAGCGAAGCCAAATCATCAGGTGCCATGGCGCTCTTTGATGAAAAGTATGGTGACGAAGTAAGAGTTCTTTCCGTGGGAGATTTCTCAAAGGAACTCTGTGGCGGAACTCATGTCAGAAACTCAGGCGAAATCGGTCTGTTCAAGGTGGTATCCGAAGCCGGAATCGCATCAGGTGTCAGAAGAATTGAAGCGGTCACTGGCATGAATTCATTCAGACTCTTCAATGAACAGGAAGAGGTGCTGAAAGAGCTTCAGCAGCTGCTGAAAGCAGGTAAAAATGACATCATCGGCAAAGTCACTTCAAATCTTGCGGAAATCAGATCACTTCATAAAGAAATTGAAGAATCCAGAAAATCCCAGTCACTTGGATATGTTGATGAGCTCCTGATGAAAAAGGAAGAGGTCAACGGCACCATGCTGGTGAAAGGCGAAGTTCAGAATGTTGAAGCCGGAGATCTTAGAGATCTTACAGAAAAAATACTGGATAAACTGCAGTCCGGTGTTGTTGTTCTGGCATCAAGGGGTGAAGGCAAAGTGAATTTCTCTGTAATGATCTCCAAGGACAAAGTGAAGGACGGTCTTCATGCCGGAAAGCTGATCAAGGAAATTGCAGCAGTTGCAGGCGGAGGCGGTGGCGGAAGACCCGACATGGCTCAAGCCGGAGGAAAGAATCCAGACAAACTGGAAGAGGCGCTCAAACACGTGAACGAACTTCTGCTGAAATAAGTTAATTCTCAAGTTGTCTATACAATTTAAGCGGAATAACTTATAATATAGATATTGAGATACTATTTTCAAGGGGGGTGAAGCTGCTTTTGCAGCGTTGTTATGAACAATAAAGATCATACCATGCAATTTGACTTTGAGAAGGATAAGAGTAATCTGACCAAGGCGATACTTGAAGAAGTATATAATGCGCTAAATGAAAAGGGATATAATCCTGTAAACCAGCTGGTTGGATATATCATCTCAGGTGACCCGACATATATTACGAACTAGAACGGAGCAAGAGCCCTAGTAAGAAAACTTGAGAGGGATGAAATCCTTGAAGAGGTTCTGAAGTCCTATTTGAACATTAAATAATAGGAAGGGATACCTGAAACAGGTATCCCTATTGCTTTTATTCCCGTTATGTGCAAGAATGATACGACAAAAAACTTAAGGTTTTTTTGGAAAAAGTTTGATACAATATGATTGTATCACCATTGAAAGGATTTAAATTTATTGATGAGGTATATAGGACTGGACGTAGGCGATAGAACTATCGGGGTTGCTGTCAGCGATCCCCTTGGCTATACTGCTCAAGGCATAACCACCGTAAGAAGAAAATCTCTTGAGAAGGATTTTGAGCATCTGAGGGAGATCTTCAAGAGCTATGAAATTTCAGAGATCGTTGTGGGACTCCCAAAGAACATGAATGGAACCATCGGACCCCAGGCCGAAAAGGCCATGGAATTTGGAAGGATCCTTGAGGAAGAGTTCGGACACAAGGTGATTTTCTGGGATGAAAGACTGACAACCATGGCTGCACACAGAGCCATGCTGGAAGCGGATATGTCTAGAAAAAAGAGAAAAGGGCTGGTAGATAAAATCGCCGCCACCTACATACTTCAAGGATATTTAGATAAAATAAGCAGCACAAAATAAACAAAGAGGTGAAAATTATGGAAGATATGACAGACTTAATTGTACTGACAGATGACGAAGGAAATGAAGTTGAAGTCGAAATTGTAACAAGACTGGAAATTGAAGAAGTCGAGTATTTCATCGTTTCTCCAGTAGACAGCGACGAAGAAGACCCTGTATTCACAGCACTAAAAGTTGTGTATGACGAAGAGGGAACAGAATTCTTCGAAACTGTTGATGATGACGTGGAAATTGCCATGATTGAAGAGGCATACAGCGTCATTTTCGATGAAGACGGGCTAAACTAAAATGGTTAATTCGTATACCAGTGAGGATATCCAGAAAATAACCAGCAAGCTCAAGAAAAGTGGCTATAAACTTACTCCGCAGAGAC
>DAMDIS010000038.1:15552-19739 GCA_032100885.1 Proteiniclasticum sp. | reverse complement strand
GTCTTTCCTGGGCAGTGGTTTCTTCTCCAGTAATCAGACTGTCGGAGACTGTAAGAAGAGTCAGGGCATTTACTCCTGCAAGAGCCGCTTCAGTATAGAGTGCTGCAGCTTCCATTTCTACGCCTAATGTTCCAGCATCCATAAAGAGCTTGGCTGCACCTGTCGTATCATAGAATATATCAGAGCTGAGGACATTACCTACGTGAACATCAATGCCCAGTTCCTTTGCTTTCGTATATGCTGTATGAAGAAGCTCAAAACTTGCTGTAGGCGCAAAGTCCATACCTCGAAATCTGTTTTTATTGATTGAGGAAGTCGTGGATGCTGAACTTGCGAGGATTACGTCTCTGATTTTCACATTCTCCTGCATGGATCCGCAGCTGCCCACTCTCATCAGATTCTTGACACCATACTCATGAATCAGCTCATGTACATAGATGGAAATCGATGGAATACCCATTCCTGTGCCCTGTACAGATACTTCCACGCCCTTATATGTGCCTGTATAACCCAGCATACCTCTGACATCGTTATACTGTTTAGGGTTCTCAAGAAATGTTTCTGCGATAAATTTTGCTCTAAGTGGATCTCCTGGTAATAGAATCGTTTTGGCGATATCGCCTTTCTTTGCTCCAATATGTGTTGACATAAAATCCCTCCAAATTATGACTGATTATGAAAGCTGCATCTGAGGTATGTATAATACTTAAGTGAGGCTTTCAATCAGTGTATTCTACCTTATTTTAACACGACTTTCAGAGGAATAGGTCAAAGAGAAAGAAAACATCTCGTAAAAATTATGTTCTTCTACAACTTGAAATAATACGCTGAAGCTTAATTTCATATTCATGAAACACTCCGTTAATATTAGAACGCTCGTTTGATTATTTACGCTATACATGTTATAATCACTATAAAATAATCATGGGGTGAAGTACTATGAAAAAAGGACAAATGAAGAAGGAACTGGTCTATAACTATGTTCTCTCTTTTACCGAAGCAAAAGGTTATCCGCCATCTGTACGTGAAATATGCACAGCGCTTGATATAAAATCAACTTCCTCAGTACATTCTTATCTTCTTCAGCTTGAAGAAGATGGAAAACTTGAAAGAGATCCATCAAAGCCAAGGGCGCTAATGATACCCGAATTAATGAACAAGCAGATTGAAATGATTCCAATACCAATGGTCGGAAAAATCACAGCAGGTGAACCTGTTCTGGCAGTTGAGAATATTGAAGACTATTTTCAGATTCCGCTGAAATTTGTCAAGCACGATCAGGATCTTTTCATCCTGACCGTTGAGGGTGAAAGTATGATTGAAGCAGGAATACATGATGGAGATATGGCTTTTATCGAGAAAGCAAGTATGGCCAATAACGGGGATATTGTTGTTGCGCTCATCGGAAATGACGCTACAATCAAAAGGTATTACAAGGAAAAGAACCATATCAGACTGCAGCCTGAAAACTCTAGTATGTCTCCCATAATTGTGTCCGAATGTGAAATCATTGGTAAGCTTGTCGGACTGTACAGAAAATATTAGAAATCAGGACCACCCGTAAAACGGGTGGTTTGTCCTACCCCTATAAGGGGTTGTTACCGGCCAGCGCCTAAAGACGCTGGCTTTCACTTCGTTCAAGCTACAGTGCCATTGCCACTTTCGCTGGACCCTGAAGGGTCTAGTTATTGCTGGCCACCCTTAAAAGGGTCCTCATATTCTTTTATACTTAATTTGTCTTTCAGGATATCATCCTTCTCCTGATCTTGGATATATTTCTTGATGCTTGCCTCGTTGAGACCAACTGTACTCACATAGTAACCTTCTGCCCAAAAATGTCTGTTTCCGAACTTGTATTTCAAATTGGCGTGCTTGTCAAAGATCATGAGTGCACTTTTCCCTTTGAGGTAGCCCATGAAACTTGAAACACTTATTTTAGGTGGAATACTTACCAGCATATGGACATGATCTGGCATCATATGCCCTTCAATGATTTCTACACCTTTGTATCTGCACAGCTGTTTCAGTATTTCGACAATACTTTTTTGTATTGATTGTAGATTATCTTTCGTCTATACTTAGGTGTAAATACAATATGGTACTTGCACATCCATTTGGTATGAGCGAGACTGTTTGCTTTATTTGCCATAGAATCACCTTTCCAATATATATTTTAGGTAGCTTGAACACTCCTATTATATATGGAATGGTGATTTTTTTGTATAACGTCCGTTTCCGCACCCGCATAGCGGGTGGTTTATTGTTTCGCACGCTTTGCGAGCTCAACAGACTAAAGTTCATAATATAAAATCCTCTGGTCATAGCGACCAGAGGATTATTCATTTAATCTAAATTATTTGCCTGAACTTTTCTCATCGATGTAATCTTTATCGATTTTCTCGTGATCCATGATCAGTTTCAGGACCTTAATTCTTCTGCCAGACATCTGCTGGACCTTGAACTCATGTCCGTCGTAGAATACAGAATCGCCCTTTTTAGGTACTCTTCCCAGTCTTTCGATGACATAACCTCCAATGGAGTCAGCATTATCCGTTTCAATTTCAAAACCTAGAGCATCGTTGAAGTCGTCCACTGAGACCAGGGCGTCAATCAGATAGATATTGTCGGTGACTTTGTTGATATATTCATCAAATACGTCATGTTCATCATAAATGTTACCTACAATCTCTTCCAGTATATCTTCTATTGTGACGATACCGGAAAACCCTCCATATTCGTCTAGAAGAATCGCCATTTGCGCATTGGCAATCTGCATCTCCTTGAACAGATCATCTATATACTTATTTTCTGGAGCAAAATACGGTTTTCTCAGAAGGTCTTCGATATTACCAGCTTTTCCCTTATTGATGATCTGCCTGAAAAGATCCTTGATATAAAGGATCCCTACCACATTGTCAACCTCATCAAGATAGAAAGGAATTCGTGAGAAATTACCGTTTGTGATTTTTGACACAACATTGTTGATCGGTTCTGTAACTTCAATCATTTCCACTTCAGTACGAGGTGTCATGATCTCTCTGCCCAGTCTATTGTCAAACTCGAATATTCCATCCAGCATGTCTCTTTCAGTTTCGTTGATCACGCCTTTTTCTCTACCCACTTCAATGATCGATCTGATCTCTTCCAGTGAAACCTCTTCTTCCAATGTATCACTACTGATTCCAACCAGTCGTGCAAAAATATTCGTTGAAAAGGAAAGCAGAACAATAAACGGTTTAAATACCACAGAAATAAACGAGATGATGCCCACTGTAGCCATGGCGATTTTTTCAGAATTCTGAAGAGCGATCCTCTTAGGGACCAGTTCACCGAATACCAGTGTGAAATAAGACAGTATTACGGTTATGACCACTATTGCGGCTGATTCGGATATATTGAATCCGAGTCTGTCTCCAAAAGACGTTAAATGCTGTGCCAGTCCCGTTGCCGCCTGAGCACTCGCCAGAAAGCCTGCCAGGGTAATACCTACCTGTATGGTAGAAAGGAAGTTGCTGGGTCTTTCCAGGATTTTCTGAAGCTTTTCCGCTTTTTTGTTTCCTTTTTCTACCATCATGTTTACTCTGACCTTGTTGGCAGAGACCATAGCCATCTCCGTCATGGCAAAAAATGCATTAACAAGAATGAGCACGACAATGAATAATAACTGAGAACCTAAATCACTTGATTCCATAAATTTCGTCTAGGTCCAGAAGACCTATTCACTTCTCCTTTAATTTAAATAATTTGAAATTTTTTGCTCAATGAGCAGATTTATAGATATTATAGCATAAACTGGCGTGAATTTTTAGAGAATTCTTGAAAGCGCAATGAGAACACCTATTTTCCCGTGATCGAAACTTAATCCGCCCTGCAGATATGCGGTATAGGGTTCTCTGATGGGAGCATCACAGGAAAGTTCAATGGAAGCACCCTGAATAAATGCACCTGCCGCCATGATGACCTGATCTTTGTAGCCAGGCATGTCCCAAGGCTCACAGGATGCATTGGAGTCAATTGGTGCTCCATACTGGATACCCTTAACAAACTCAATGAGCTTGTCTTTATTTCCGAAAGTCACAGCCTGAACGATATCCGTTCTCTTTACTTCTGCCTTAGGATGCACATCATATCCTGCCAGTTCCATGATTTTCGCAGCATAGACAGCTGTTTTGAGTGCCTCTACGGAT
>DAMDIS010000038.1:12081-15542 GCA_032100885.1 Proteiniclasticum sp. | reverse complement strand
CCGCACTCTCCACCAAGACCTGGAACTGTAAGTCTGTAGGAGGAAAGATCGACAAGATCAGCTCTTCCTGCAACATATCCGCCAGTTGGTGAAATCCCACCACCTGCATTCTTGATCAGAGATCCTGCTACAATATCAGCCCCTACTTCTGTTGGTTCTCTTTCTTCAATGAATTCACCATAACAGTTATCAACAAAGATGATGACTTCCTTGAATTCACTTCTTATTCTACTTATTGCCTCTTCGATTTCACTGATGGTGAAACTGTTTCTGGAAGCATATCCCTTGCTTCTCTGGATATGTATCATTCTTACTGAACCATCATTCCTTAAGCTTTGAAGAACACTTTCAATGTCGATCTGATTATCCGTTAAGGCAATCTCTTTATATTTGATCCCGAAATCTCTTAAGGAACCGTTGTTCGACAGATCATCCGCATCAATACCGATGACCCCATGAATGGTGTCGTAAGGTTTTCCTGTAATGGCCAGCAGAGTGTCTCCTGGTCTTAAAATTCCGTACAGCACACAGGATATGGCATGTGTTCCGCTGACAAACTGTGGTCTGACCAGAGCTTTCTCTGCTCCGAACACTCTAGCATAGACAAGATCCAGTGCATCTCTTCCGATATCTCCGTATCCGTAACCTGTTGTGTTCGTGAAATGGTAATCGCTGATTTTTTCATCCTGAAATGCTTTGAGTACTTTGAACTGATTATATTCTCTGATTTCCTCATATTCCTGAAACAAAGGCTGCACGGCTTTCATAGCCTCATCGTGAAGCTCAAGTGCCTGCGGCCTGATCTGATATTCTTTTATTAGATACTCTTTAGATTTATTAAACATTCTGGTTTCCTTTCTTTAGCACAATCAATAATCTGTTCAATACCGACCCGATTACCGCTTCATTACTGAACAATGAATAAGTATATCATAATTTGTCTTGAGTTGAAATATTTCAGGTGGAACGGTCCCAAAGAAAAAGGGCATACCACAAGGTAGACCCTTTGTCTTAAGTGTTACTCTTCGTCCTTTTCATTTTCCAGAATCAGAATCGGTTTACTGGGTGTAATTGTGGTCACAGCATGTTTATAGACAAGCATCTGTTTATCCTCAGTTTCTAGAACAATGACGTAGTTGTCAAATCCTTTGACGATGCCTTTCAGCTGAAAACCGTTCACAAGATGTATGGTGAGGAACATTTTTGTTTTTCTTGCTCCGTTCAAAAATACATCCTGATAATTGTTGATTACTTTGTTCATGATCATTCCCCCAATTCCATTGTCTTTTCGCAATATTTATAATATATTCTTATAACCTATTATAATACATTACTTCTTCTCATACCATCCATTGGCATGTTTTTCCAGAATACTCAGGATTTCTTCATCGGAATACTGATCTTTGCTGAGTTCTACAGCATATTCATTGTGTCTGAACCAGGTAAGCTGCCTTTTGGCATAGTTTCTCGAGCGCTGCTTAACAAGATCCTTTGCATCTTCAAGAGAAAATTCTCCATCCAGATAGCCAAGCATTTCTTTATACCCTATTCCTTTCATGGATACAAATGAAGCATCAAGACCTTCCGATTTCAGTCGTCTGATTTCATCCAGCAGGCCCATATCCATCATGATCTCCACTCTTTTGTCGATGCCGTCATACAGATCCTTACGGTTCTTGTTGAGATAGAAATAGTGGACATCATATTTCGGATTCAGTCTTCCGGTATCTTTAAAGCTGCTGAATGGTTTTCCTGTAACATGCTGCACTTCAAGAGCTCTGATCACCCGCTTCAGATTGTTCGGGTGTATCTTTCCCGCAGCCACAGGATCCACTGCTTTAAGCAGACTATGAACGTGCTCATTTCCTTCATCTTCCGCCAGTGCTTCCATTGCATTTCGATATTCCTTGTCGTTTCCGCCATCAGTGAAAGAAAGATCCTTAATGACCGCATCGATGTAAAGTCCTGTCCCCCCTACCATTATGGGTACTTTCCCACGGGAGAGAATGTCGTCGATGGCTTTCTCTGCAGCCTCCTTGTAGTCTGAAACTGTAAAGGGATCAAAAGGCGTCACCACATCAATCATGTGATGCACAACTCTTTCCCTCTCTTCCTTATCCGCTTTCGGCAAGCTTCAGTGATATTTCCGTTTTTCCCACTCCTGTGGGACCGGCGATTATGATCAGTGTATTCTTCATCACTATACTATTCTCCTAAACATCTTCTGAAGATCCTTTTCTGTCATTTTGACCAGAGTTGGCCTTCCGTGCGGGCAGGTAAACGGCTCATCGATGTGTCTGAGCTCGTCGATGAGATATCTCATTTCCTCTGCAGTCAGTTCCTCATATGCCTTGATTGAAGACTTGCATGCTGCTGTTGCAATTCTTAAATACTTGACGTCTTCTTTATTCCCTCGTCCAAGGTTTCTGATGTTGTCAAGAATCTCATGGAGATAGGAGGATGCCTGAACTCTCCCCAGAAACAGCGGTACTTCTCTGATGGAAATGCTTCTGTCGCCGAAGTCTTCAATGACGAAGCCCGCCTCGCTGAGCACCTCTCTGTTTTCCCTGTAGAGCTCATGATCTTCAAGGTCAAGATCGAGAATCTCAGGGATAAGCAGACTCTGTGATGCCACTGCACCTTCTCTGATCTCTTTCATATATTTCTCAAAATTTATCTTCTCGTGTGCTGCATGCTGATCGAAAATATACAGTTCATCATGAATCTGGGTGAGAATGTAAGTCCCTCTGAACTGACCGATGATTCTCGGCATGGGGAATTTCGCTGTTCTTTCGTCTATAAGGTTTTCTCCGTCAGGAGAGGAAGTTTCTAAAGATCCGTAAATGTACGTATCATCCCTTCTCTGCTCCTGCTTGTAGACTGAGTCTTCTCTTTCCTTCACGTACCCATAAGTCTTTCCTTCTGTTGAAGGTCTTGCCTCATGATCTTCCTTCATGGTATCAACCGGAATATCAATATAGACAGGAGTAGTCGCCACTTCATGGGTAAGCTGAACAAAAGACTCTCTCTGCTGCTCTTCTTCTATGGAAAATGTCTCTCTGAGACCTTCCCCCATGGCAGCATGGATGGTGCTGAACACGCTTTTAAAGATGTGCCCTTCATCTTCAAACTTGATTTCCGCTTTCTGAGGATGAATATTTACATCAATGATTTCAGGGAACACATCGATATTGATCACAAAAAACGGAAATCTGCTGACTGTGGCAAAAGACTTAAACGCTTTCTCGGCAGCAGTAGTAATGACTTTTGACTGGATCAGTCTCTTATTGACAAAGATCGTCTCCTGAGAACGAGATCCTCTTGAGATTTCTTCGTTTCCGATGTAGCCATGCACACTGAACGAATCAAAATGATTTTCAAAGTAGAACAGGTTCTCGTAGACTTTCTTGCTGTATACCTGCCGGATCACATCTTTCTGATTACCTGTCCCGTAGGTTCTC
>DAMDIS010000038.1:9912-12071 GCA_032100885.1 Proteiniclasticum sp. | reverse complement strand
CTCAGAACCTCTCTGCCTTCAACCACAAGTTTAAAGGATATCTCAGGGTGGGCTATGGAGATTTTGGACACGATCTCTGAGATGATGGTTCCTTCACGTGTGATGGTTTTCAGGAACTTTTTTCGTGCAGGAACATTATAGAACAGGTCTCTGATTTCCATCAGTGTTCCCTGGTCCATGGGAGAGAATTTCTCATACCTTATTTCTCCACCTTCAACCAGTATCTCTCTACCGTCGTTTCCCACCGTTTTGGAACGGGTGAGCACTTTCGATACGGAAGCGATACTTGAAAGAGCTTCCCCTCTGAACCCCATTGTACTGATTGAAAAAAGATCATCTGCCGTTTTAATCTTACTTGTTGCATGGGGAAGAAAGGCATTTCTCATGTCGTCTTCAAGAATGCCTTCCCCGTTATCCACGATTTTAATCAGCGATTCTCCACCTTCTGTGATCTCCACATAGATTTCGGTTGCTTTTGCATCGATTGCATTTTCTATCAGTTCCTTGACCACAGATGCCGGTCTTTCAACGACTTCACCAGCTGCAATCTTATTGAATGTATCCTTGGACAGGATATTGATTTTACCCATCAGCTCAACTCCTTTGCATCTGTGCTCAGCTCATGAAGGACCTTCAGCGCTTCCATGGGTGTCATGTTCATGACATCGAGTGCCTTGAGCCGATCGAGCATGACCACTTTTTCATAGTCGAAAAGACCAAGCTGAAGAGATTCCTTTTCCTCTTTGACATTATGGATGTCCTTGATCACCTTCGTATCTTTCTTTTCCAGTTTTTTAAGAATCTCCTTTGCCCTACCTAGAAGATTCTTCGGAAGTCCAGCAAGACGCGCCACCTCTATTCCATAAGATTCATCTGCACCACCAGGAACAATTTTTCTGAGAAATGCGATGCTCTTGCCGACTTCCTTGACCAGAACCGAATAGTTTTTTACGCCTTCAAGTTCACCTTCCAGTACAGTCAGCTCATGATAATGGGTTGCAAATAGCGTTTTCGCACCGGAGATCTCTTTGAGGATGTGCTCTATTACCGCCCAGGCGATGGATAGACCATCATAGGTGCTTGTACCTCTTCCCACCTCATCAAGGATGATCAGAGACCGCTCAGTGGCATTTAAGAGGATGTCAGACACCTCACTCATTTCCACCATGAAAGTTGATTTTCCGCCTGCCAGATCGTCCGACGCTCCGATTCTGGTGAATATCCTGTCACAGATAGGCAGACTGGCAGACTTTGCAGGAACAAATGAGCCTACCTGAGCCATAAGGCTTGTCAGCGCAACCTGTCTCATATAGGTCGATTTACCTGCCATATTGGGTCCTGTGATGATGAGGAATCGTTCATCCGTCTGATTCATCGTAAGATTGTTGGAAACAAATTCTCCCTTCTGCATCATCTTTTCAACAACAGGGTGCCGACCTTCATGAATCAGAATCTTTCCATCATCATTGAGCTGAGGCTTAACGTATCCATTGTCTCTGGCCACCTTTGCAAAACACTGATAACAGTCAAGATCGGCAATGATTCTCGAGGTCATCTTGAGTCTTTCGATCTCCTGTTCAATCATTGTCCTGATTTCCCCGAAAATCCGGTATTCCAGAGTGACCAGTTTTTCATCTGCACCCAGAATCTTGTCTTCAATATTCTTGAGGTCTTCAGTGATGAACCGCTCTGCATTGGCAAGTGTCTGTTTTCTCACATATCTTCCCTCAGGGATGTTAGCATAATTTGATTTTGAGATTTCGATATAGTAACCGAAAACTTTGTTGTATCCAACCTTCAGAGATTTTATTCCTGTGAACTCTCTTTCTTTCTGCTCCATTTCAGCGATCCACTTTTTCCCGTTGATCTTGATGTCTCTCAGTTCCGCGATTTCCTGACTGTATGAACTTCGGATGATGCCGCCGTCTTTCAGAGACATGGGTGCATCATCTTCAATGCTCTTTTCAAGCAGTTCGTAAATATCCTCCAGAGGATCAAATTTCTTCGCAAGCTTTGACAATTCCCCATAATCGATTCTACCAATCAGTTTCCTTACTTCCGGCAGATTTCCAAGGGACTTCTTCAGGGTCAGCATTTCTTTAGGATTGACTGATTTAAGTGCAATTTTGGATACAATTCTCTCGATATCGTAAACCCCT
>DAMDIS010000038.1:4483-9902 GCA_032100885.1 Proteiniclasticum sp. | reverse complement strand
CCCTTTTAGCGCTTCTCGAAGATCTTCAAGAAGGTCAAGATTGCCATAAACCGCTTCCACTGCATCAAGTCTCTTCATGATCATCTCTTTGTTTATGAGCGGCGCTTCAATCCATCTTCTGAGATTTCTTGAGCCCATGGCGGTCGCAGTGTCATCAAGAACCCACAGAAGACTTCCTTTCTTCCGCTTGTCTACGATGTTTTCAGTAAGTTCAAGATTTCTTTTTGTATTGACATCAAGAGTCATCGAATCTTCTGTATTGTATACCTCCAGATGGGTAAGGTTGGTCAGAGCGGTCTTCTGCGTTTCTTCAAGGTATGCGACAAGAAGGCTTGAGGCAGACGCCACTACGGAGTTATACCCGCCTGAAAGACTCCTGAAGTAGTTCTGAACTGTCCCTTTGTCGATAGCCTCTTCCATCTGTCTGAGATTGACCAGAATAGTCCATTTTTTAATGATGTACTCGCTGACCGTTTCGTTTGTCACGACCACTTCTTTTGGTGAAAACTTGCTGATTTCATTATCCAGCAGAACAAGATCCTGTGGAATATAGGTCCCCAGGAATTCTCCTGTCGAGATATCGCAGAAAGCCAGTCCATACCACTCACCCATATCGCTCACTGCCATGATGTAGTTGTTTCTTTTATTGTCCATGAAATTCTCATCAAGCATAGTCCCGGGGGTGATGATTCTTACAACGTCACGTTTTACGATTCCTTTGGCCTCTTTGGGATCTTCTATCTGTTCACAGATGCCTACCTTAAAACCCTTTGTGATCAGTCTGCCGATATAGCCGTTAGCGGCATGATAAGGAATTCCGCACATGGGTGCCCTTTCCTCAAGACCGCAGTCTCTTCCAGTGAGGACCAGTTCAAGCTCTTTTGAAGCAACTTCAGCATCTTCAAAGAACATCTCGTAAAAATCACCCAGTCTGTAAAACAAGATACAGTCCCTGTATTTTTCTTTTATGGAAAAATATTGTTGCATCATTGGTGTTAAAGCCATAATTTCAATCCTCCGTAAACTCATCTATCTATCAGTATACCAAAAGATACTTTAATTTTCCTATACTATGAATTCTTTTCTCCATGAGTCAAAAAGCATTCTCCAGACTGGAGAATGCTAGAAGAACAATTGATATTCTCTTATCTGATCTGATCAGTTTCTGCAAGTTCGCCCATTAAACTGAATGATCTCGCTTTTGTTATACGTACATGTACAAGCTTCCCTTTTAAAGTCTCATCTCCAGGAAAATTAACCGTTTTGCCGGTTCTTGTTCTGCCCTGCACGAATTCTTCATTATTCTTGCTCAGTCCTTCCACAAGCACTTCAACAACTTTGTCCTGATAGGTCTTGTTAATGGCTATGGAGTTCCTGTTGACAGCTTCCACAAGTCGGTTGAATCTTTCATGCTTGATTTCTTCAGGTATCTGTTCCTTCATTCGGTCAGCAGGTGTATATTTTCTACGTGAATAGATATAGGTAAATGCAGAATCATACTTTACTTCTTCAACCAGTTTCAGGGTTTCTTCAAAATCTTCTTCCGTTTCTCCGGGGAACCCGACAATAATATCCGTTGTAAGTGCTACCCCAGGAATTTCACCCTTGATTTTCTCAACAATTTCTATATATTTCTCTCGAGTATAGTTTCTGTTCATTTTTCTGAGCAGGGAATTGGACCCGCTCTGAACCGGAAGATGAACCTGTTCCACCACTTTATCGCATTCAGCTACTGCTAAAATGACGTCACTGTGCAGATCCTTTGGATGAGAAGTCATGAACCTTATCCGTTCCAGTCCTTCGACTTCGTTGACCATACGAAGAAGACCGGCAAAGCTCACATCCTCTTCAAGATTGAGTCCGTAGGAATTGACATTCTGTCCAAGCAGAGTGACCTCTTTATATCCTTTGGCCACAAGGGTCCTGATTTCATTTAAGATGTCTTCGGGTTTTCTTGATCTTTCTCTTCCTCTCACATAGGGAACGACACAGAATGTGCAGAAATTGTTGCATCCGTACATGATGGTGACAAATGCCTTCACATCCGAATCCCTGACAATCGGAATTCCTTCAATGATCTCGGTTTCCTTCTCATAGATCTCACAGATCTGAGCATTCTCATTCTTTGCTCTTTCAAGATACTCAGGGAATTTATGGGCATTGTGGGTACCGAAAACAATATCCACCTGTTTATACTTTTTAAGTATTTCTTCCGGCACTCCCTTCTGCTGCATCATACAGCCGCAGACTGCAAGAATCATATCCGGATTTTTCTTTTTCAGAGCCTTTAGTGCGCCAAGATTGCCGTAGACTTTTAGTTCAGCATTTTCTCTGACGGCACATGTATTAAAGATGATCACATCCGCCTTGTCTCTGAAGAGTGTCTCTTCATATCCCATGCTTCTCAGCATACCCGACAGCTTTTCAGAATCTTCCTCGTTCATCTGACAGCCCCAGGTTTCTATAAGGTATTTCTTATTCAACATACATTTCCCCTTTTGTCCTATCCTATAACCACATATCCCCTGTTCGGGATACGTATTCTCCTTTATAAACAACATTTCTATTATAGCGAAAATATCAAATAAATAATAGTATCGGAACTTATGCAATTTATTAGCAAATCAAAGTAATTTCTGATAATAATTCAATAAATTACACTGTATTGTGTATAATACTGCCATATTGTTAATGAATTATCATTATTGATAGAATAACTGAAAACGTTTATACTTAGTTTGTAAATTATTCGGGGGTGTAATAATGAATATCGAGTTTTCAAATCGGGCGAAAAGGATCAAGGCTTCAGAAATACGTGAACTGCTGAAACTTACGGTACAGCCGAATATCATATCCTTTGCAGGCGGGCTACCTGCAGCAGAACTTTTCCCGCTTACAGATATTGCTGATGTGGCAAAAGACGTTATACTGAATGAAGGACAGTCTGCCCTTCAATACAGTCCAACGGAAGGACTTCAGAAACTGAGAGAAATCATCATCGATCAGAGACTTAACCGTGTTGACATCAATGCCGGACTAGATGAAATCTTCATCACTTCAGGTTCACAGCAGGCACTGGATTTTGTCGGGAAGATGTTTATCAATGAAGGAGATATGATTTTTGTTGAATCACCAACATATCTTGGGGCACTGAACGCTTTTCTTGCATACGATCCGACCTATGTGGAGATTCCTCTCTTGAGTGACGGTATCGACACAGACAAACTGGAAGAACTTTTAAAGAGCGGTTTGAAACCTAAATTTCTATATACGATTCCAGACTTTCAGAATCCTTCAGGCATTACCATGTCTCTGGAGAAAAGAAAGAAACTGATCAGCCTGGCAAACGAATATGATCTGGTCATCATAGAGGATTCACCATATGCTGAGCTCTGCTTCACAGGAGAGCAGATCAAACCGATCAAGTCTATGGATACTGAAGGAAGAGTAATCTACCTCGGGACATATTCCAAGACCTTCACTCCCGGTTTAAGAATCGGCTGGGTTGTAGGCAATCCGACCATGATCAATAAATTCATTCAGATAAAACAGGGTTCAGATCTTCAGACCTCTTCACTGGATCAGAGAATCGCAGCAGAATATATGACAAGATTTGATCTGAACGAACACATCAAGACCATTATCGATGTCTATTCAAAAAGAAGAAACGTGATGCTGGAGACCATGAAAGCGAATTTCCATCCGGATATCACTTATACAGAATCTCATGGCGGACTGTTCACCTGGGCCAAAGTCAAGGATGATATGGATACGAAGACTATCCTTGCCGAAGCGCTTCTTGAGAATGTCGCTTTCGTCCCTGGAGCATCTTTCTTTGCTAATGGCGGAAAGAACAATTACACGAGACTCAACTATTCATGTATGTCAGAGGAAAAAATCAAAGAAGGCATAGAAAGACTGGCCAAGGTGCTGAACAAATATTACTAACATCAAATCCAAATAAAAAAAGCGAGGTTATAAGATGAAACTATCCAATAGAGTGAACAGCATGAAGTACTCACCCATCAGAAAATTATCACCATATGCCCAAGCTGCAAGAGATAGAGGTCTGAGGGTACTTGGCCTTAATATCGGTCAGCCTGATATCGAGACTCCACCTCAATTTTTCGAAGCGATGAAAAACTTTGACGGTAAAGTTCTCAAATATTCAGAGTCCAGAGGTGAAACCCTACTACTAGACTCTTTCATCAAATACTACAAAAGCATCGGTATTGAATTCAGTCATAACAATATGATTGTCACCAACGGTGGTTCTGAAGGCCTTTACTTCTCACTTTATGCCATCTGCAACCCAGATGATGAAGTCATCGTTCCAGAACCTTTCTATACCAATTATTCCTCATTTACTGATATCGCCGGCTGTAAAGTCAGACCGATCACAACCTTTGGTGAAGACGGCTTCCATCTTCCATCAAAAGAAAAATTTGAAGAAATCATCAATGAGAAAACTAAAGCCATTCTGATTTCCAGCCCATCCAATCCTACTGGAGCAGTTTATACAAGAGAAGAAATCGAAATGCTCGCAGAACTTTGCAGAGAGCATAATCTGTTCCTGATTTCTGATGAAGTATACAGAGAATTTGTCTATGACGGTCTGGAATTCTTCTCTCCCCTTGAAATTGAAGACATCAGCCAGAGAGTCATCCTGATTGATTCCATAAGCAAGAGATACAGTGCCTGTGGTTCGCGTATAGGACTTGTAGCGTCAAAGAACACAGAGATCATTGACGCCATCATGAAGCTTGCACAGTCAAGACTGTGTGTACCTACACTGGAACAGATTGGCGCTGCAACTCTTTATGATACTCCTCAGTCCTACTTTGACGAAGTCAAGAAGGAATATCAGGCAAGAAGAGACGTTCTTTTCGAAGGAATTTCTGCGATTGAAAATGTACAGGTGAAGAAACCGACAGGCGCTTTCTATATGATCATCGGACTGCCGATAAAGAATGCTGAAAACTTCTGCAAATGGATTCTGGAAGAATACAGCTACGAGAACACAACGCTCATGATGGCACCGGCTGAAGGATTCTACTTAACTGAAGGACTGGGTGTCAATGAAGTAAGACTGTCCTACTGCATCAATATAGAAGACCTTAAACTGGCCGTCAAGATACTTGAATCGGCACTGACCAAGTACAAGGAAACACAGGAATAAAGGTAAATCAAAAGACGGCCATACGGCCGTCTTTTAAATTGCGTTGAAATGATGTTTAAGGGACATTATCTGCTGTAAAAAATCCACGTGCATGTACTTTCATCATCAGTGAATCCGACTGAATGGTACAGGTTCACCGCGCTTATGTTGTCATCATTGACTTCAAGTAGCAGTTTTTCTATTCCATATTCCTTTGCTTTGGCCAAAATCGTAAGAAGAAAAGGCTTGGATAATCCCTTC
>DAMDIS010000038.1:2299-4473 GCA_032100885.1 Proteiniclasticum sp. | reverse complement strand
GTACTCAGGAATCAGACCAAAATTTACCAGAAAGTACTGGCTGTTGTTGGTGTTTATCTGTCCGTACCCGATATACTTACCGCCATATACATAAAAAAAGGACAGTTCAGGGATATAGGATTTCTTGGAGACTTCAATAAGAATATCCGTTGTATTGATGGGCATTCTGTATTTATTGTCAAATATCTGATTCTGAATGTCCACTCGCGCTTTGATGTCTTCAATTCCAAATTTCTTGATCAGGGCTTTTTCATAAGGAATTTTGGCCTCATTCATGTGCAGGATCATTTTCAGAATACCCTGTCTCATCTTGAAACCCATCTCGTTCAATATGGCTCTGTTTAAATCATTTTGCAGCACAAGATATTCGAACTGATGGATATCAAGATGCTGCGGAAGAGATTCCCTGAAAAGTTCCATGATTCCACTAATATTGTGTCCATCTAACAGTTCAACATCACCGATGGGTATGATGCTTCTCACCTTGACGTTATAATTTCTTGTTTCAGACCATATGATCATCATTGGTCGATCTTCAAACTTAATGATCCTTGCACCTGATCGGTACTGGATTTTATTGAATAAGGAACTTCTGCTGTAAAATTCGATCAGGTTCTCGTTGAGAACATTGAACTCTTTGTATCGCAGCAGTTCATCTCTATAGGTCTGTAAGTCTTTTGCAGCTAATTGTTCAATTGAAAACATAACCCTACTCCTATCCAGTTCATCAAATCAGTACATGCTCGAATTAAAGATATTATAACATATCGGAAATAGGCACGACATAGAAAAATATCTATATATTATTCCATCAGATGGTGCTGATTCTCTGCTTCAGCATCTTAAATAAAGCCATGGCAATTGCTCCACCAGCTAGTGCAGTAACAAACTGAGGCAGCCCCATACTTACAGCAAGCTTATCCTTTACTGGTTGAGGTATACTGACGGCTATAAGATCAATAAGTTTCGTGGCACTGAAGAAAAGAAACAGAAACTTGATCAGACTTCCTGCCAGTACTCCTATAGGCTCACCATTTCTTCGGTTTTTAAAAAATGAAAATATCAGAACATACAGAAAGTTGCCGACGGCAATAAACGGGATGAATGGAGCCATCGGTGCGGCCAGCACTCCAGTAAAAAAAGCAAGAAGCGGTGTCAGTGCCCCAATGATCATTGCCCATTTAACGCCTGAAAAGTACACAGCGAGAAGCAGTATGGAATTGACAATCGGTCCGACGAACAGCTGGTTGATTTGAGGAATATTTTTCCCCAGAATCTGGATCATAACTGCAAGCGTCAGCAGTAATGCAGCAATGATCATGTGATGTGTTTCTTTAGATACATTCATGTTTCTTACCCTCATTTCATTGATATGATTTTAACATTATACCATTCCAATCAAAGTCAAAGATAGTTTAATGAACCATTAATTGAATATATTATACATCGAGGCTTCACTAGAGAAACCAATCTGCATCCGTAAATATATAATTTTATGAAATATTCTGTTGACAGAATATTTTAATATACTTTAACATGAATCAACAGAAGAACATCGGTATGAAAACAGTAATAACGAGTCGTTCCAGAAGCAAAATAAATTGGAGGGTTAATCATGGCCAAACTGATTTACGCAATGAACGTTTCACTAGATGGTTACATGGAAGATGAGCATGGAAGTCTGGAGTGGTCGATTTCAGATGACGAGGTATTTGAATTCTGGACTGACTTTCAGAGATCCCTGGATACTTATCTGTATGGACATCGTTTCTATGAGTCGATGGTATACTGGGAAACCTATGATATCCATAATGACGGCCAGACCGGAAAAACCGGAGAATTCGCAGAAATTTGGCGGAATGCCGAGAAAATCGTGTATTCACGCTCGCTCCAGTCAGTATTAAGTGCACGAACAGAACTCAGGTATGAATTCGACCCGGATGAAGTCCGGAATCTCAAAGCATCCTTATATAAAGATATTTCAATCGGCGGTGCTGAACTTGCAGGTCATGCAATGAACCAGAGACTGGTAGACGAGTGCTTTCTTGTTGTGCATCCTGTAATCCTTGGTGGCGGTAAGCGAGCATTTCCGGATGATCTCCATGTCAAACTGGAGCTTCTCGGTGAACGCCGCTTCAAGAGCGGAGCTGTTCATCTTCACTACCGGGTAATCC
>DAMDIS010000038.1:452-2289 GCA_032100885.1 Proteiniclasticum sp. | reverse complement strand
CTATGACTGTTAGAACTACTTTACAATATTTCATCAATAAAAAAAAGACCTCAGTAAATGAGGTCTTTTATTGTTCTTATTCGATTGCCTTGATGCTTAGAGAAACCTTTTTGTTTTCCTCTGAAGAATCCAGAATCTTAACTTTTACGGTTTCACCGATTGTAAGTACTTCTGATGGTGATTCCACTCTCTGATGTGAGAGCTGTGAAATATGGGCAAGTCCATCCACGCCTGGTTCCAGTTCGATAAATGCACCGAAATCTGTAAATCTGACTACCTTACCTAAAACTACACTACCTTCAGGATACTTTTCTTCAATACGGTTCCATGGATTTTCAGCAAGAGCCTTTAAGCTCAGTGAAAGTCTCTTTCTTTCGTTATCTAAAGCGATGACCTTAACCTTGAGTTCTTCGCCAACCTTTAGAACGTCGCTAGGCTTTCCAACCTTGCCATAAGAGATTTCTGATACATGAAGCAGTCCGTCAACACCATTGACGTTAACAAATGCACCAAAGTCAGTCAGTCTTTCCACATGACCTTCAAGAACCTGTCCAACTTCGAAGTTGTCCCAAGCTGCTGATTCCTGTACCTGTCTGTCTTCCTGAAGCTTCTTTCTTCTTGAAGCAACTATTCTTGTAGTGCCTCTCTTTTCTTCTACTTCAATGATGTTTACTTCTAATTCCTGTTCCTTGTAAACTGACAGATCTCTTACTGAATGAAGTTCAAGATGTGATGCTGGGATAAATACTCTCTGTCCAAGATAGGTTGCAACAACTCCACCCTTGACATCATCCTTAACCTTGACCTTAATTGTTTCGTTATTTTCGAATGCTGCCCTAAGATCTCTGATTGCTTCTTCTCTATGCATTTCTACCATGGAAAGGATAAAGAATGAATCATTCTCCTGTGGTCTTCTGATGACCTTAGCTTCGATTTCCTGTCCAAGCTGAAGAACCTCTGTAAGGTTTCCTTCAGAATCGGCAGTTGCTTCTTCAATGACAAGTTTCCCGTCATGGCTGGCACCAACCAAGGCTACTATTGCTTCTTTATCATCCAGCTGGATGATTTTTCCCTTGATGATCTGGCCGATTCTCACTGGCTTATCATAAAGGTCCATCAGATCCTGCATTGACATTTCATTTTCATTGTTTTCGATGTTGTTGTTGTTATCCATCATAAGTTTTCCATTGCCTCCTTAATTATCCATTCTGGTGTGGATGCACCTGCAGTTATCCCTACCTTCACTGCATCTTTAATTTTTTCTTTGACTGGTCCCAGATCATCCGCATTTTCAATGAGGAAAGTCAGGGCACAGTTTTTTTTACAAATTTCGTAGAGTTTTGTTGTATTGGAACTGGATCTGCCCCCAATGACAATCATAGCATCCACTTCTCGGGAAATTTCATCCGCAGACTTCTGTCTGTCTTCAGTCGCTTTGCAAATTGTGTTGAAAGCGATAAATTCCTTTGCAGTCAGAGCAATATTGCCAATAAGTTTTCTCCAGTTTTCCTGTTTTTCTGTAGTCTGAGCAACTACACAAATTTTTCCTTTCAGGGGAAAATCAAGATCTCCTGTTTTTGTGATATAAGCACTGTTTTCACAATAACCATTTATTCCGATGACTTCTGGATGGTTTTCGTCACCTAATATAATGATCTTATACCCTTTACCATGATATTCTTTGACCTTCTTCTGAATATTTATAACATAAGGGCAAGTTAAATCGATGATTTCAACATTTCTTGCCTTAAGTTCATCATAGACCGCCATGGCTACACCATGGGTTCTGATTATGACTGTATCATTATCACTTAGAAAAGGAATGTCCTTTAGAGAA
>DAMDIS010000038.1:0-442 GCA_032100885.1 Proteiniclasticum sp. | reverse complement strand
TCCCTTTTCCGTAAGTTTATTAGTCACGTCAGTGTTGTGAATGAGTGGCCCTAAAGTATAGGTTTTACCTTCAGTTTTAATGAATCTGAATGATTCATCAACGGCTCGATCCACTCCAAAACAGAAACCGGAGTTTTTTGCTCGAATTATTTCTCTCATCTCTCTCCTTTTTCCACGCGCTAATGTCCTAACATCTTGAATTATAACATAAATGGAGATTTGATAAAAAGTCTCTTCATAATATATTCTCGATGTTTCTAAAATGTACAAATACTCAATCTTTGTACCATAAACGTCACCTTAAATATTATACTCTATTTTCACATTTTTAGCTACAATTTACGGCCTGGTTCACAATAATGATACATAATGCGTATTATGAACTTAAATCAGGTCTCAGTTTTCTGGCTTCATTAAGATATACATGCTGTGGTTTCATGCT
>DAMDIS010000037.1:11661-19788 GCA_032100885.1 Proteiniclasticum sp. | reverse complement strand
CAGGACGGCAAAATCAGATACTACGACGATACAGACAAAATCATCAATTCCGAGGTGCTAAATGACGTATTCGATATGGAATTTAATGTGCATCATCTTGGAGGCAAGAAAATCTGTACCTACTATGAAGAAGGCGTATGCGACTGCAAACATGGAGCCTGTATCCATAACAGCCGTCATCTGACCATCGTGCAGTAAACATACAAAAGCAAATAATTGTAAATGATAATAATTAACAGACAATAATAAAAAACAACAAGAGGTGTAATCATGACAAACAAGAAAAATGCAATGATATCAGGTATCCTATTATCCGCAGTGATGTTCCTGTCTGCCTGCGGAACAAGTGCAAAGGCTGAAACTCCTGACGATGCTCCAGCAGATACTAATGTGCAGACTTCTGCAGAAGCGCCGGAGGACTCCGCTGAAATGACCATAACCCACGAGCTGGGCGAGGTGACTATTGAGAAGAATCCTGAAACAGTAGTAGTTTTCGATTATGGAATACTGGATATCATGGATAATCTGGAAGTTGAAGTTTCAGGTCTGCCCATGGGTAATATCCCATCTTTCCTTGAAAAGTACAGTGATGAATCAGTATATCAGAATGTGGGAACTTTGAAGGAACCGGATTTTGAAGCTGTCTTTGAAATGGAACCGGATGTGATCTTCATCTCTGGAAGAACCGCAGCAGCTTATGAAGAGCTGTCCAAAATCGCACCTACCGTATATCTTACAGTGGACAATGCAGACTACATGAGCTCTGTAGAGTCAAATGCGAAGCTCATCGGAGAAATGTTCGAGAAGGAAGAAAAGGTTGCGGAAAAGGTTGATGAAATTACTGAAAAAGTGGAGACCATCAAAGCTGAAGTTGAAAAGCTTGATGAAAATGCGCTGATCATTCTGGCTAATGACGGATCCCTAAGTTCATATGGTTCAGTATCAAGATTCGGAATTCTGCATAATACGCTGGGATTCAAGCAGGCAGATGAGAATATCGAAGAATCAACCCATGGTCAGAGTGTGACTTATGAATACATTCTGGAAAAGAACCCCGAGAATCTCTTTGTCATTGACAGAGCAGCTGTGGTAGGTGGGGAAACAGAGGCTTCATCCACCATGGACAACGACATCATAAAAGAGACAGAAGCATTCAAGAACAGCAAAATCCACTATCTGAATCCTGAGGTGTGGTATATTACATCCGGAGGTTTCACTGGCACAGGCATGATGCTCGAAGAAGTGGAAAAGATGCTCAGTAAGTAAGATATATTTCCTCCTAGATTAATCAGTTTGAACCTATACAGGTATATCTGCTCCTTTAATTTGGCCTAGCAGAAAAACCGGGAACCCTTCCCGGTTTTTTCGCTGGGCTTATTCTCATGTGATATGTTTCAGCAGGTAAGCGGTCACACGAGGAAGTGGTTACCAGAACAGAAAGAGCCTCATGCAGATCAATTTCTCTGCATGAGGCTCTACAATATTTATGTTACATGAAATCCTTCATGAAGCCTTTGATGACCTCAGTTTCCACAGGCTGCTCGATGAGCGGTGCTTCCTGAAGGAAAGGGATGTAATCAGTATAGCTCTTCTTGTCTTCTCTGTAGATTATTCCTGTCGGAATCTTGTCTCCCCATTCCAGTGCTTTGGTAAAAGCCTGAATCTTGTCAGTTGGGTTGTAGGAAGTATCCTCATCCAGGTTATATACTCTTTTCTTGTACCACGCAAATGTATTGATCTTGTTGAAGGTTACACATGGCTGAAGAATATCAACCAGAGCATATCCGTTATAGTTGATCGCTTCCTTCATGATGCTCTTCAGATGCTCCTTGTCTCCACTGAAAGCACGGGCGACAAAACCGCATCCCAGTGCAATTGCGGAGGTCATAGGATTAATTGGAGTCGAGGTTACACCATCAGGTGTAAAGTCGGTGATGTGGCCAATATCTGAAGTAGGTGAGGATTGACCCTTAGTGAGTCCATAGATCTGATTGTCATGAACAAAATGGGTCATGTCTACGTTTCTCTTGATGTTATGGATAAAGTGGTTACCACCCTCACCATAGGAATCACCGTCACCAGTATCGATGATGACTGTCATTTTGTGGTTGGCTATCTTTGCTGCTGCTGCAGGGGGAAGCGCACGGCCGTGGAGACTTTCGAATCCGTTGGCATTGATGTACTGTGGGGTCTTGGCCGCCTGACCGATTCCACCGACGACGAGTACTTTATGGGGATCTTTTCCCATTTCCTGCAGAGTTTCCTTCAGTGCATCCAGAATGGCATAATCGCCGCAGCCTGGGCACCATGCGGTTTCAAATGTTACAAATTCTTTCTTCTTAATCATTTCAGTACCTCCAGAACCTTGTTTGTGATTTCCGTTGCTGACAGAGGTCGACCATCATACTTAAGAACTGAGTGATCAACTCTTATTCCAGTAACCTGACTGATGAGTGCAGCCAGCTGACCGTTAAAGTTCTGTTCAACGTTTATGAGCACCTTGGCTTTTCCTGAAAGTTCTCTCAGACGTTTCTCAGGTAGCGGCCAGATATCTCCGAATACCAGTGTTCCGAATTTCTTATCTCCGGATTCATTCAGAAGCTCGATGGCCTCAGAAAGTTGGCTGTGAAGACTTCCCCATCCTACAATGAGGACATCAAGGTCTTCCTCTCCCATAAATTCAGGCTCGATAAGCTCTTCTTTCAGGAGTTCGAACTTCTTGGCTCTTTTTTCCACCATGCTGATTCTTACATCAGCCGCTTCTGTGATATTTCCCATTTCATCATGCTCGTCACTGTCTGAGTTCACCATGGTTCCCGGTACATTTCCAGGAATAAGTCTTGGTGAGATTCCGTTCTCAGTAAGCTCAAACCGCTTGTATTCTTTTCCGTTCCTGTAAATCTCTTCATCAGCCAGATGTCTTTCTATGGTCACCTTATCAACATCAAAAGGAGTTACTGTTCTCACGGCATCTGCCATGTACTGATCACCCAGAAGGATGATTGGTATCTGATATTTGTCAGCCAGGTTGAATGCACGTGCTGTCTGGTAGAATGCATCTTCAGGATGTCTCAGTGCGATGACCATTCTTGGAAATTCTCCATGAGAAGAATTGATGACAAAGTTCAGATCGCTCTGTTCAGTTCTAGTTGGCAGGCCTGTTGCCGGTCCTGGTCTCTGGATTTCTGCAATGACAAGAGGCGTCTCCATAATTCCTGCCATACCTAGAGCCTCAACCATCAGTGAATATCCTCCACCTGATGTGCCGGTCATGGATCTTACGCCTGCATAGGAAGCGCCGATGGCCATGTTGATTGCCGCAATCTCATCTTCAGCCTGTTCAACAACCATCTTCGTCACTTTAGACTTACGTACAAGATAGCTCATGATTGATGTTGAAGGAGTCATCGGATAGGCGCTGTAGAACTTTAGTCCTGCAGCAAGTGCACCTAATGCGATACTCTCATTTGCCTGCACCATCATGGTAGGTTCCTTTTTCAGTTCGAGTTCTACGAATCGGGCTTGGACCAGTTCATGGCCTTTATTGAACGCTTCCACGTTCTGCTGAAGCACCTGGTCGTTGAACTTGTCTGCCAGGATATCTTCAAGATGAAGAACATCCATGCCGTAAAGCTTCATCAATGCACCAAGTATGACACTTGACTGCACCTTAGGGTTACCGACTTCCTTTGCAATTCTTTTTGCAGAAACGGTGATCAGTCGTGGATCGTCGGATATGACGTCATCATCGGCGATGATGAAACCGTCTGGGTTCAGTCTTCCGATATGCAGATCCACAGTTTCCTGATTGAGAGCGATAATCCCATCCAGATCGTCTCTATGGGTTTTTACCTGATCCTCAGAAAAACGCAGCTGGAAAAAATTGTGTCCGCCTCTTACTCTGGACATATAATCCTGAAGCGTAAACAGATGATATCCTCTGCGCTGGAGTAGTTTTGATAAGGTAAAGCTTAAGGTTTCCATACCTTGCCCTGCAGCTCCACCAATTAGAAGGTTAAAATTCATATTCCATTCACCTCGTTAAAATTATTATGGCTCAATTATAACAAAGCTAAAGATGATATCCGACAATACATGGAAGTTTCAGGATTTGGACACGATTTGGATACAAGGTTCATGACTCGTTAAAAGAAAACCTTTAGATATGTACAGATAAAGCGAGAAAAGCGTTTTATTTCGAAAAGAGATTATCATTGGTTATTGTTCTGATTAACTCTTTAATTTACTTTGAATGCTGTGTGAAATGAATAGAAAAGATGTCATTTTTTGAGTAATGTATCAATCCCGATGGAAATTGTCTGTACTATTTATGAGGAAATCGATTTGGTGCAAATTCACTATGGGGTTCATCGTGTTAATCATCTGTTTTGAACTGTTTGAACAGATATAAATACAGATGGCTCGAGTTCAAATGCCCAATCAGAATAAAACAGTTATTGATAAAAGCGTTAACTGTTATACTTTATACATTATTTGTTAAAATAACTACTTTGTTATTCCTGTAAACTATTACACAATGATTATTGAATAACTTCTGAAAAATGCGTATTATAGTAGTGTAGACTAAAATGTGATTAGGAGGTTTAAAGTTGAATAATTTAAAAAGAACAGCTTTAGCGGATGAGTACCAGAAATATGGTGGGAAAACTGTTGATTTTGCTGGTTGGTTCATGCCTGTAGAATTCGAAGGAATTCTGAAAGAACATGAGGCGGTTAGGAATAATGTCGGACTTTTTGATGTGTCTCACATGGGTGAGATAACAGTAAAAGGAAAAGATGCATTAAGATTTGTCAATTATCTCATCACCAATGATCTTGAAAAACTTGTTGATAATCAGGTACTTTACACCTATCTCTGCAGAGAAGATGGTGGAGTCGTGGATGATATTCTGGTATACAGATTCAGCGAAGAAGACATTCTTCTTGTGGTCAATGCCTCCAATACCGACAAAGACTACGATTGGGTTGTAAGCAACAAGGGTGAATATGATGTGGAGATTCTTAATATTTCAGATGATACCGCTCAGCTGGCCATTCAGGGACCAAACGCAGAATCAGTTCTGCAGGGACATACAGATACAGATTTATCCGAAATCAAATTTTTCTTTGCAAAAAGGGATGTAATGATCGATGGGATCAGCTGTATGGTTTCAAGAACGGGATATACAGGAGAAGATGGTTTTGAAATCTATCTTTCCAAGGATGAAGTGGTCAAGCTTTATACAAACCTTATTGAAGATGGAGCTCTTCCGATCGGTTTAGGTGCAAGAGACACTTTAAGATTCGAAGCGAATCTTCCATTATATGGCAATGAACTCAGTGATGACTGGTCTCCGATTGAAGCGGGTTATGGATTCTTTGTCAAAGTGGATAAGGATAACTTCATCGGTAAGGAAGTTCTGGCCAGGCAGAAAGCTGAAGGCGTGACAAGAAAGATCGTAGGATTCACAATGAAAGATAAGAAAATTCCAAGACACGGATACAAAGTATTCAAAGACGGCAAGGAAATCGGTTTTGTTACAACAGGGTACAAATCACCAACAGTCGGAGATATCATCGGACTGGCCATGGTGGATGTGGAACATTCAAAAGTTGGTACTGAAATCGAAATTGAAGTAAGAAACAAGATGTCAGGAGCAACAGTAAGAAATCGTAAATTCCTGACAAAATAAAAAAATATATATAAAAAGGAGATAGCAAAATGTCAACAGTATTAGCAGGGTTATTTTACACAAAGGATCATGAATGGGTAAGAGTTGAAGAGGAGAAGGCTTATATCGGAATTACAGATTACGCGCAGCATTCACTTGGTTCAATCGTTTATGTCGAGCTTCCAGCAGTGGGAGATGAAATAGAAATAGATGAAAATCTGGGTGTCGTAGAATCAGTCAAAGCTGCATCCGACATCATCATGCCTGTTTCCGGTGAAGTTCTGGAAATCAACGAAGATCTGGAAGACAGTCCAGAACTTATCAACGATGCACCATACGACAATCACTTAGTAGTCGTTCAGCTTAAGGACAAGAGCGAACTGGATGATTTAATGGGGAAAGAGGATTACGAAGCATTCATTTCTGAGGAGGAGTAAACATGCATCCATACCTGCCAAACACCAGTGAAGATGTCAAGGAAATGCTTGATGTCATCGGACTAGAAACCACCGAGGATTTATTTAAGACCATTCCGGAAAATCTGAGACTGAAGAAGTCCAAATCTGAAATAGAAGTCAGAGGCATCATGAATGGACTAGCAGCAAAGAACAGCAGTATCGATGAACTGGTATGCTTCCTTGGTGCAGGCTCATATGATCATTACATTCCATCGGTAATCAAGCATGTTGTTTCCCGTTCCGAATTTTATACCGCATATACACCATATCAGCCGGAAATCAGTCAGGGAACACTGCAGAGCGTATTTGAATATCAGAGCATGATGTGCGCACTTACAGGCATGGAGGTTTCAAATGTCTCCATGTATGATGCGGCAACATCGGCATCTGAAGGAGCGATTCTTGCTTCAGTTCAGACAAAGAGAAAGAAAGTGCTGGTATCAAAGACACTTAATCCTGAATATCAGGCGGTACTGGAAACCTATCTGAGTTTCAGAGAAGTGAGTATCGAATTTGTTGATGAGAAAGACGGAATCACAGACATCGAAAATCTGAAAAGCAAACTGGACAGTGATACAGCGGGCGTTATTCTTCAGTATCCGAATTTTTACGGAGTCATTGAAAACATAAAAGAGATGGAAGAGATGATCCATGAAAACAAATCTCTTCTCATCATGAGTGTCGATCCTATCGCTCTTGGTGTTCTAAAGAGCCCGGGAGAACTTAAGGCAGATATCGTTGTAGGTGAAGGTCAGGCTCTTGGGCAGAATCTCAACTATGGCGGACCGGTCCTTGGCTTCATGGCCGCAACCAGCAAGCTTATGAGAAAAATGCCTGGAAGAATCGTAGGACAGACTCTGGACAGAGAAGGAAAGAGAGCTTTTGTTCTTACCCTTCAGGCAAGAGAGCAGCATATCAGAAGATATAAAGCGACTTCCAATATCTGTTCAGATCAGACGCTGAATTCCATCACGGCGGCAGTATACATGGCTACCCTAGGCAAGCAGGGAATGAAGGAAGTTGCAGTGCAGTCGTTCAAGAAGGCGCATTACACTTTCGAAAAACTGACAGAAAGCGGAAAATACAAACCGCTATTTGACCAGCCTTTCTTCAAGGAATTTGCCATCAAGTGTGATAAGCCTGTAGATGAAATCAACGAAGCTTTAAGAGAAAAAGGCATACTCGGCGGATTTAACCTGAAGAAAGTGAATGAAAATCTTGGCGACTCCATGCTGATCGCTGTTACAGAAAACAGAACCATGGAAGAAATCGAGAAATTTGTTCAGATCATGGAGGAGATATAATGGCTTACGAAAAATTGATCTTTGAACTATCCAGACCAGGCAGAAAGTCTTATGCTCTCCCAGAAGATACACTGAAAGATATGAATATCTCAGATTATATCGGTGCAGATTATCTTAGAGAGGAAGAACTGGAATTCCCTGAAGTCAGTGAGCTTGAAGTGGTCAGACACTATACGCTGCTGTCTAAAAAGAACTACTCCATAGATTCAGGATTTTATCCTTTAGGATCCTGTACAATGAAATATAATCCTAAAATAAACGAAGATGTTGCTGCAAATCCGAAGTTTGCAAGACTACATCCATTCCAGCCTGAAGACTCTGTTCAGGGTGCGCTTGAAGTAATGTATACCGTACAGGAGAACATCAAAGAAATCTCCGGTATGGATGCTGTAACACTTCAGCCTGCAGCGGGAGCACATGGTGAACTGGTGGGTCTAATGCTCATCAAAAAGTATCACCAGATGAGAAATGATAAAAAGAGAAACAAGATCATCGTTCCTGACTCCGCACATGGAACCAATCCAGCATCCGTTGCGGTTGCCGGTTTTGATGTGGTGGAAGTGCCATCAAACAAAGACGGTTCAGTAGACATTGACGCACTGAAGGGCGTTCTCAGTGATGAGATTGCGGGTCTTATGCTGACCAATCCATCTACTCTTGGGCTGTTCGAAAAGAACATCAAGGAAATCGCAG
>DAMDIS010000037.1:8725-11633 GCA_032100885.1 Proteiniclasticum sp. | reverse complement strand
CATGAAGCCGGCGGACTCCTATACTATGACGGCGCGAACATGAATGCCATTATGGGTATTGTAAGACCTGGAGATATGGGCTTTGATGTACTTCATTACAATCTTCACAAGACATTCTCCACACCTCACGGCGGCGGTGGTCCAGGATCAGGTCCTGTGGCTTGCAAGGCAAGTCTTATGGAATACATGCCTGTTCCGATGGTAGGTTCTGATAACGGAAGATACTTCCTTGATTACAATGTTGAGCATACAATCGGTAAGGTGAAGAACTACTTCGGTAACTTCGGGGTGGTTTTAAGGGCTTATGTTTATATGCTTTCCATGGGGTCAGACGGACTTAAAGCTGCATCGACAAATGCGGTTCTGAATGCGAATTATATGAAGGAAAGCCTGAAGAATCACTATAAGGTTGCGGTTGATGAAACCTGTATGCATGAAGTGGTGTTTGCCGGTCTTAAGACCAAGACCGATAAGGTTTCTACATTAGATGTAGCCAAGAGAATCATCGACTACGGATATCATCCACCAACAATGTACTTCCCGCTGATTGTTGAAGGTGCACTCATGGTTGAACCTACAGAGACAGAAAGCAAGGAGACACTGGATGCCTACATTGAGGTGATGAAGCAGATTGCAGAAGAAGCAAAAGAGAGTCCTGAACTACTTAAAGATGCACCACATGACACTCCGGTAAGAAGACTGGATGAAGCGCTTGCTGCAAGACAGCTCATACTTCACTGGACAAAGGAGTAAGTATGGCGGAAAAAGTAATTATAATAGGCGGAGGACCTGGCGGCTATGTAGCCGCCATCCGTCTTAATAACATGGGTTTTCAGACAACTCTGATTGAAAAGAACAAAGTGGGCGGCGTGTGTCTCAATGTGGGATGCATTCCGACAAAGGCGCTCTATAAAAGTGCTGAAGTATTCAATCAGGCAAACAAGCTTGAAAGCTATGGGCTCGATTTTGAAGGGACAGTAAAGCCTAATGCCGATAAGATCAGAGAAAGAAAGAATCAGGTCGTGGATACACTGGTATCCGGAATTGAGAAGCTTCTTTCCTCTGCTGGCGTTGAAGTGATTTTCGGAGAAGCCAGAATATCTGGCAGGAATTCTGTTGCGGTAAATGGAGAGACGCTTCATTTCGACAGACTGATCATTGCTACAGGTTCCTCATCCTTTATTCCACCAATAAAAGGCGTCGAACATGAAGGTGTTGTGACAAGTACGGAACTTCTGGATTTCAAGGAAATCCCTGAAGAACTGGTCATCGTCGGCGGTGGCGTCATCGGTATGGAATTTGCAGGAATCTTTGCAAGTTTTGGCACCAAGGTCACCGTACTGGAAGCTCTTCCTGGCATTTTACCGGGAATAGATGGAGAAATCGTAAAAAGGCTTAAACCTCTTCTGAAGAAGAAAAATATAGAAGTTATGACCTCCGTTATGGTCAAGGAGATTGTAAAAGACGGCGGCAAGCTTAAAGTGATCATGGATGGTAAAAAAGGAATCGTTGAAGTGTCCGGTGATCAGGTACTGATTTCAACAGGCAGAAGAGCGAACGTGAAAAATCTTGGCCTGGAAGAAGTGGGGATCGAGACCGGAAGAACCGGAATTACAGTGAACGAACACTTCATGACAAATATTGAGGGCATTTATGCCATCGGAGACGTCAACGGTAAGTGGCTGCTGGCTCATGCCGCATCTGCTCAAGGTGAATATGTGGCAGAACATATCGCAGGAGAACACCCTGTAATAGGAAAGTTTGTTCCAGGCTGTGTATTTGTGTTCCCTGAAATTGCCAGTGTCGGCTACACAGAAGAGCAGCTGAAGGCAGAGAATCTTGAGTATCATACCAGTAAGTTTTTACTGGGTGCAAATGGCAAGGCGCTGTCCATGGGTGAAGGAGAAGGGCTGGTTAAGGTGATCTCGGATATGGACTACAAAATCATTGGTGTCCACATCATGGGCGCTCATGCATCAGATCTCATCCATGAAGGGCTTCTGGCCTGCGAAAAGGGTATGACCGTAGATGATCTGAAGAGTGTGATTCATGCACATCCTACCCTCGCCGAAGCTTTCTTTGAAAGTGTGATGGGGCTTAAGGGTGAAGCGGTTCATATGGTTCAGGCAAGGAGATCGTAATGAGATATATAATCAGCGAAAATACTGATGCCTATTTTAACCTCGCATCGGAAGAATACCTGCTAAAGCACACAAATGAAGATATCTTTTATCTTTGGAGAAATGATAATGCGATTATCGTAGGCAAAAATCAGAATGCGCTATCAGAAATCAATGTGAATTATGTCAGGGAAAAAGAAATTAAAGTCGTTCGAAGACAGACCGGGGGAGGCGCGGTATATCACGACCTTGGGAACATCAACTACACTTTCATAGAAAACAGCAAGAAAAGCTTCAATGATTTCAGAGGGTTTTGCGAACCCATTACGAAAGCCCTGAATGAAATGGGCGTGCAGGCTGAGTTTTCGGGAAGAAACGATATGACGATCGACGGCAAGAAATTCTCTGGAACCGCCCAGTGCAAACACAGGGACAGAGTCATGCATCATGGAACGCTTCTCTTTTCATCCGTTAAGGCTGATATCTCCGGAGCTTTAAAACCTCGAGAGATTAAGTTTACAGGGAAGAGTGTCAAATCCGTTGCATCAAGAATAACCAATATCAGCGATCATCTTGAAGAGAAGATGGATGTCATAACCTTCAGGGACAGAGTGATGAATTCCGTGGCTGGTGGAATGGAACAGGTTACGACTTTCACGGAAGATGAGATCAATGAGATCCAGAAGCTGAGAGATGAAAAGTATTCCAGATGGGAATGGAATTTTGGGCAGAGTCCGAAATTTTCCATGACCCATGAAGGGAGATTCCCTGGAGGAACACTTGAAGCG
>DAMDIS010000037.1:6044-8715 GCA_032100885.1 Proteiniclasticum sp. | reverse complement strand
AAAGGGATAATAGACAAGATCAGAATCTACGGTGATTTTTTCGGTACTAAAGATATCTCCGAGCTTGAAGCTGCTCTTACGGGTGTCAGTCATAATGAAGAGAGCATCAATCAGGCACTGAATGAAATCGCCATAAATGATTATATGGTCAATATTACCAATGGAGATCTGATTTCACTGCTGTTATAGAAAAATGCATAAATTAAGGGTTTAAGCTTTTTTATAAGCTTAAACCCTTGTTTTTGTTCGTTTATTTATTTGAAGTGCTGTGTTGCATAGATGGTTGGAAGTTCTCTCTGGTACTTCTCAAAGTACTGATTTCCCTTGACAACACCTGCGCCGATTCTGGTGATTCTTGAATCCAGAATGTTTGCACGATGACCCGGGGAATCCATCCATTTCTGAACAATATATTCGGCAGTGTATTTGCTTGAATCTCCTGATGCAAGCATATAAATGTTTTCTGCAACTGAATATTTTGTTGTGTGGGCAAAATTGTTGGTTGTAAACATCAGTGCACTGTGTGATTTAGCAGAAGCATATAATGTATTATCCCATACGAGTTCCTTCAGTCCGTTTTCTCTCCTATGACGATTGGTTACAGCTAAGATGTCTTTCTCTACCTGCGTCAGGTGAACATACGATTGTACTGTCTCAACTGGAGGAGCAGGAACTGGAGCTGGAGTTGGCGCTGGAGCCGGTACGGGCTCTGGAGCTGGAACTGGTTTAGGAGCCGGAGCAGGAGCCGGAGTTGGTTCTGGAGCAGGAGCCGGTTTAGGAGCTGGTGCTTGAACTGGAGCAGGTTTAGGAGCTGGAGCTGGGGTTGCCTTCACAGGTGCAGGCTTAACAGCTGGCTTAGCATTTGCAGTGGCTACAGTTTTTTTGATCGTCTGAGCTTTTTTTGTCTCACTCTGTGTTTCTGATGTGCTCACTGTATTTTCGGCCGCAACTTCTTTCTGATTTTCGACAAGTGCATTTTTCAATGCTGCCATTTCCTGTGCTTTTCGAATGAAATGGAGTTTTCCTCTGACTACATTCATCTCATCATTAAGATCAAATGCAAAGCCATCTGGATATATTGCTATGACCTTACCCTTTGGTGTAAATATGATGGGTCTGCTCTTTTCTTTAGTATCCGCTTTGACATGGCTTTCCTGTTTTATTACTGAAGCCTCGAGGACTTTCTGATCATTTTTATCTGCGATCATAAAAAGGGAAGAAACAAAAACAGACGTTGTGATAAACAATACCATTAATTTTTTCAAGTTCCACCTCATATGTTATAGATTCTATCAATACTGATTACGTAAGAATCGTAGCATATTACAAATAGTGGTTCAATTTGACTGAATTTTCTATAATTAAAGTATAAATTAAGATTATTATTTTGATATGACACGATAAAGCTGTCAAATATCATCTATTCATGTGATTTAGTTGTCAGATGTCGAATAAATGACTGATCAAAATTGATTGGATTAATATAAGGGCAAATGTTAATTTTTAACAAATTTAAAAGAGAAAAATTTGTTGTAAATTAAAAAAAATATAGAAATATTGAAGATAACGATTGTGTATCAATGATTAATAGAATTTCGGACAATATAAAACCGCCGGAGACACCCGGCGGTTTTATATTCAAGGATTACTATGGTTCCCTAACTTCAATCAGTAGAATGACAAGGTACTGATCTCACGTATTTCTATATAAAGGTAGTCTTAAATGAATCTCTGTGTTTCTCTCTGTACCAGCCATGGATTAAAATCGTGCGCAATTGTATCTTCTGTAATAAAACGAATCACTGCTTTTAAAACTCTTTTCATTTTTGATAACCTCCATGTGTTTTTATTTTTTATTTATTTTTCTCTCATGTACATTATCACAAATTTGTACATGCAAGTCAACAGCTATTTGTTAAATAATATTGCAGGAAATCCTGCAAATACTAAATATTCAATAGGGTAATGATGCTGATGCAAAAAATATCAAAGGAAACATAATTATTGCTGAAAAGTAGGTTGGATCATTAAATTATTATGATAATATCAATAAACGAAGATTGTAAAATCGTTTACATTTAAAAGTTAATTAATGTTATGATGCGAAATCAGTTTGATCCTGTTCAATTATTTGTGTTTTCTGATACAATAAATTCAATAGTTATTTAGGAGGTTATTGCAGTGAAAGAAATCGCATTAGCTGGTGGATGCTTCTGGGGAGTTGACGAGTTTTTCTCGAGAAAAGAGGGTGTACTGTCGACAAAATCAGGATATTCCAACGGACAAGTAGAAAATCCGACTTATGAGGAGGTATGTACAGGGAAAACAGGTCATGCAGAGACTGTATATGTTCAGTACGATGAGTCCAGGATTTCATTAGAGACAATTCTGGAGAAATTTTTCAAGGTCATAGATCCCACATCCTTAAACAGACAGGGAAATGACATCGGTACACAATACCGTACAGGAATTTACTATATCGATGAAGCAGATAAGGAAGCTATAGACCAGTTCATTGAGAGCAGGAAATCCAAGTACACAAGACCTATTGTGGTGGAAGTGGAACCCCTCAGGAATTTCTTTGATGCTGAAGAATATCATCAGGATTACCTCAAGAAAAATCCAAGAGGATATTGTCATATTGATTTATCCATAGATTAATAGACATAAA
>DAMDIS010000037.1:5211-6034 GCA_032100885.1 Proteiniclasticum sp. | reverse complement strand
TGTGGTGATCTCTCGCCGCATTGGGATTTTCATTTGTATAATTTGCTAATCAGATGATGTAGATGAGGGCTGAGACAAAAAGAGAGGACAATACAATATTGAGCATGATGTTGACTCCCTTGTATGCCATGGCCAGTGAAACAAGGCCGCCTAGAAGACCGATAAAGACAGATCCTCCGACAGTAAATATACCAGGTATGATAAGGGTCCCGAGTGCTGCAAGGGGTATACTTGAAAGAAATCTGGACAGATATCTGCTTCTGATTTTTTTTGTGCCGGTTAACGCAGGAATAAGTCTGGGCAGCTGTGTTGCTAATGCCATACCGATAATGGCCAGTAAATAGTCGCTCATTACTCATCACCTCCAAAAATCATTCCAGCCAGTGCTCCTGCAAGGATTGATATTAGGATACTCAAACCACTTGAAAGTCTTAGTGAAATGATGGAATTTGTGATCATGCTCACCAGGGGAACATATAACATATTTCCGGATACTTTCAGGGAGGACACCAGAAGGGTAATGAAAAGCGTATAGATCGCAATTTCCAGTCCTTGAGAGATGATATCCGGCAGAATATTACCAAACAAAATGCCTGCAGCTGCACCGATAACCCATGAGAGATAAGAACCGAACATAACCCCTTTGGCATATGCTCCGTTAAGTTCATTATCCAAAGATAAAAATGCGAAAGTTTCATCTGTTAACCCCAGACTTGTCAGTATCCTGTCTGTAAAACTGATGTTTATCCTGTTCTGGAAAGACATGCCCATGACAACATGTCTCAGATTAAGCACGCCTACTGCAATCATCATTTCCAGCGGA
>DAMDIS010000037.1:1710-5201 GCA_032100885.1 Proteiniclasticum sp. | reverse complement strand
AACAGGTTAATGGCCATAAACTGGCTCGCGCCGGCATAAATAAACACACTCATGGAGATAATCACCCATGCAGGAAGACCAGCTTTGATACCGATAACACCATAAGCTATCGCAATTGGAATATATCCGGTCATGATGGGGATACTGCTTTTTATGCCCTGTGTGAATGTTCGTTTTTCAATCATCGATAACACTTCCTTTGAAATGACAATATTAATATAATATCAGAAATCAGCAGTTTTGGCTTAAGTTTGTGGATATTGAAATCGTCTGATACAAAGTTTTAGCTGAAAGAATGCTTTTATGTCTAATTACCCATTTTGTTCATCACAGCATTAGAGACATTGTTTAAACCTTTTAAACATATGGAGAATGACCTATAATAGAAGACGTGAATACAAGATTGATGAGGTGTGCAATGATTGATATTAGTTATGAAATTAAAAGCCTGGTAGACTATGCTGTCAGAAAAAAACTTATTGAAGAAGATGATCGTATATATGTTACGAATGCATTAGCTGAGGTGCTGAATGAGGAGAGCTTCGCTGACAGTACCAAAGAGACAGCGGATGAACCTGTAGAGAATATACTGGAGAGAATTCGAATCTGGTCTGTAGAAAACAACAAAGTCGAAAATGATGCCAATGAATTTCTTGACTTGCTGGACACGAGAATTATGGGCGTTTTTGTTGCAAGGCCTTCTGTTTTCAGAAAAGAATTTCATGATTACTATAAACAGTCTCCTCAGAAAGCAACGGAGTTCTATTATGATTTTGCCAAAAACTCCAATTATATCCGTGAACAGAGAGTGGCAAAAGATATAAAATGGACCTATAACACACCATACGGGAAAATGGATATGACCATTAATCTATCAAAGCCGGAAAAGGATCCAAGAGCGATTGCCCTTGCAAGAAGCGGAATTCTCGAAACTCATGAGAAATATCCGAAATGTCTGCTCTGCAAAGAAAATGAGGGATATGCCGGCAGAATCGATCATCCGGCAAGACAGAATCATCGGATTATTCCACTCACTTTGAATCAGGAAGAGTGGTATATGCAGTATTCTCCTTATGTCTATTACAATGAACATTGTATTGTCTTCAAGGGCAGTCATGATCCGATGAAAATAACTGTAGAGACAATAAAGAGGCTCCTTGATTTTGTTGAACTGTTTCCTCATTATATGCTGGGATCCAATGCAGATCTTCCCATTGTAGGGGGATCAATACTTACACATGATCATTTCCAGGGCGGAAATTATGATTTTGCAATGGCTAATGCAAAAGAATATGATGCAGTTACTGTTGAAGAATCAGGTATCGAAGCAGTTAAGCTGTATTGGCCGATGAGTGTGATCAGACTCAAATCAGACTGCATTGAAAAACTGGTTGATGCTTCAGGAAAGATCATCAGCACATGGAAGAATTATTCCGACCCTGAATCGGGTATCCTGTCTCATACCGGTGAAATGGAACACAATACCATTACACCTATTGTCCGGTTCAGAAATGGACAGTTTGAGGTTGATCTTATTCTGAGAAACAACCGTACAGATGAAGAATATCCATTCGGAATCTTCCATTCACATGAGAAATATCATCACATCAAACGTGAAAATATTGGGCTAATCGAATGTCTTGGGCTCGCGGTTCTTCCTTCACGGTTAAGAGATGAAATGAGTGCGCTGAAAGACAAGATCATTACAGGAGATATCGAAAGTATCTTCTCAGATGAAATACTGAACAAACATGGTGATTTTGCAAAGAGAATTCTTGAGGTACACGGATCCCTTAATCGTGATAATGCTGATGAAATCTTATATCAGGAAATCGGAAAAGTGTTCATGAACGTACTTGAAAACTGTGGTGTATTCAAAAAGAATGAAGAGGGAGAGAAAGCTTTTCAGAAATGTTTCGAGGTGATGTATGAAAGTATCAGAGCGTAAGATAAGATTAAGTGCAGATGAATTTGATGAGATCACCCTTGAAAACTCGAATGGAATCAAGGTAAGTTTTCTGAGCTATGGAGGAATCATCACAAGAATTGAAGTGCCTGATCATCAGGGAAAACTGGATAATATTGTGCTCGCATATGAGAATTACGAAGATTATCTTAGTAACCCCGGATATCTCGGTTCAATAATCGGGAGAACTGCAGGCAGAATCAAGAACGGTTACTTCACTATAGATGGCAGAGCATACAGTCTGGCTAAAAATTATGGAGAGAATTCCGGTCATGGTGGTGCTAAGGGTTTTGATAAATACGTGTACAGTTATGATATTTCAGAAGCTGAGAACAGAATTGATGTAGTCCTCAGCAGGGTTTCCCCGCATATGGAGGAAGGATACCCGGGAGAGCTGCATGTAATGGTGACCTACTCGCTGTCTGAAGACGATACTTTCATTATCCGATACAGTGGAGTTTCTTCCGAAGATACTCTTTTTAATCTGACCAATCATAGTTACTTCAATCTGTCAGGGTCCTTCGAAGAAAGCATCAAGTACCACGAACTTTTTATTGATGCAGATCATTATGCAGAAATCGACGAAAGCAAGACACCAACGGGGAAGCTGATTGAAGTTTCCGGTACCCCCTTCGATTTCCGGTTTATGAGAGAAATCGGTGAAGAGATGAATTCTGAAGATGAACAGCTGAAAATAGCCAGCGGATATGATCATGCCTACCTCTTCAGGAATAAACCCGGCACGAAGATCAGGCTTGCTCATCGATATTCGGGAAGGGTGATGGAAATCGAAACCGACAATCAGGCGGTTGTCGTCTATACACAGAATTTCTCCCAGGGTCAGATTATAGAAGGAGGAGGAACTCTTGAACCCAATCGCTCAATTGCGCTGGAGGTGCAGAAACCACCGGTGGGATCTGATGAAGCATTCAAAAATTGTTCAGTTTTGCCTGAAAATCAAACTCAGGTGACTTCGACGATATTCAGGTTCTTTACTGAGGGCAGTGAATAATCGTTCAGAAGGTGATAATTAACAATTTTGACAAGACATACGCCAATAATAGTTCTATAATTAGGTCATTATAAATTTATATTATAATAGGAAGAGATTCTTCAAAAATGCAATAAATTGTTAAATTAGTTGCAATAAAACTTTTATGTGTAAACATTGTGAATTTACACGACATATTTCTAAATTATTACAATGGATTGACCGATATCCAGCATTTGTGATTTTTTGCTCAAATTGACTTTATGTGCCAGATATGGGACATTATATAGGTTAGTGTTTGGAACAAAGTGTATTAATTACTTTTCAAGCACCTAATTTACGTTAACAAAGGGAAAAGAACGCAGAATGATGGGGGGAGGAGGAGCAGTATGAAGAAACTGATCAAGGAACTTGTTGAGGCTGATGAGAAAGCCAGGGAAAGTCTTCGAGAAATTAAAGAAGAACGAGCCAATGTATCAGTAAAGATCATGGAATTGAGACCGGAGATAGAAGCACGCTATAATAACGAAGCTG
>DAMDIS010000037.1:0-1700 GCA_032100885.1 Proteiniclasticum sp. | reverse complement strand
AGCTGAAGAGAAAATCCAGCAGTATAAAGCGAAACTGGAAGACGAATATGAAAAGAAGTCTCTGCAGTATTCTGTTCAGTATGAGAGATCGCTGGAACAACTCATTGATCGCTTCAATAGGAATAAGAGTACATGGGTAGAGTCAATTTATGACAATTGCCTTAATTCTTAACGTTTGAAGAGAAGGGAGTTAAACCGATGAGCAACATTAACAGTCCTGCTCTTGCAGCAAAGGCAAAAGCCATGTATGGGCAAAGACTGAAAAAAGAAGATTACGAAGAACTTCTCCGAAAAGGTTCAGTAGCTGAAATAGCAGGTTATCTGAAGAATGAAACGGATTATGCATCCACCATGCGGGATATCTATGAAAACAGAATTCATCGTGGGCAGCTGGAAGGACTCATTCGTCAGAATATGTATGAGAAAATCGAGAAGCTTCTGAAATTCTCAATGCTGACAAAAAACCGATTTTACCGCATGAACATAGTGAAAAGAGAAATTGAGATCATCATCCTGGCGCTTCGTTCTATTATGCCGGATAAGTCGGAAGATGACGAAGCTTATGATGTCATGGTTCGAGATATTCCACTCTCATTATCTGATTATTTTTCATTTAATGTGGATGAGATATCGGAAATTATGACCTATGAGGATATTCTGAATATATTGAGCAGTACGCCATATCAGAAAATCATCAGACCCTATAAGGTTGAAAAGGGTGAGAAGATCGATTTCGCTTCGATTGAAAGAGATCTCTACAGATACTACTACACCTATGTTTTCAAGGTCATTGATGAGAACTTTTCAGGAAAGAAGAAAAAGGAGCTCACCGATATATACAGGACACAGATAGAACTGTTGAACATCATCAAGATTTATCGTTTCAAGAAGTTTTTCAAGGTAACAAACGATCAGATCAGAAAATCAATGGTAACCCTGAAGTCAAGAATGAGTGACTCATTTATTAATGAGCTGATTGAAGAACCGACCGCTGAAAGAGTCCTTCAAAGACTGGAGGAATCGAAATACAAGCTGTTTGTGGATGATCTGGACTATACGTATATCGAGTACTATGCAAATGAGATCAGGTATAATCTCGCTAAGCGGTATATGCATTTTTCCATTGAATCTCCAATCGTATTCACTGTATATTCCATTCTTCTGGAAATCGAAATCACCAATATCATTAACATTGTTGAAGCAATTCGATATGACACTCCTCGTAGTGAAATTGAAAAACTGCTTATTTATTAAGAAAGGGGGGGACCTGAATGGCCATCGCAAAAATGAAACTGATCAATATAGTTGCTGACAATGAGTATCTGGATGAAGTGCTTGCGAGATTCATCGAACTGGATGATTTTCATCCGGAACCGGCAAGTAAGCTTGCTGGAACTGTTCATGGATTAACAACGCTGTACTACGAAAATCCTTATCTGAAAATGCTCAATCGAATTAGAGAAATCGTAGCTGAGATGGGACTTAAAATCGACAAGAAAGATGTCGATTTTAAGGAATGTGATCTGGAAAGGATCAGCAGATACATAGAAAGAACACATGATAAGTTCGACCAGATCGATTCAAATATCAAGGAAATCAAACTGCTTATACAGGAAAACGAAGATGCACTAAAGCAGGTCAAGAACATCGGTTCACTTGATGTTTCGCTTGATGATCTGTTCGGATGCCGATATTTGAAC
>DAMDIS010000036.1:18365-19989 GCA_032100885.1 Proteiniclasticum sp. | reverse complement strand
CAGCAAATCAAGCAGATTATCGTTCTCATCTTTTTGTTTCGATGCTAAATCCATCTTGTACTGATGTTGATGAAGAACCCCGAGTAGCCCGGCTTAACATAAACTACTTCAGGTATCCAGCTTGTTGATCAGAACGGAACCAATAATGAAGTTAATTAGAGAAATTTGCATTCTTCACTACTTTGTTGAATAACTCAGTCTACACTTTTATATTATCGATAAATCTTAATACTGAATAATCTCCATGCTCAATTTCTTTTCTTTTTTCTTCCCACGCTTCGATGAACGTTAAATTGTTTTGGGTAATTAGCTCACCAATTTCATTTAATAATGCAGCTGCAAACACATCCTTATATCTATAAACATCAACCACATCGCTCAAATTGTCGATATTCCTATCTAATAATCTCAGCTGCTTTAACCAGATTTTTCCGATATGATTTACATACAAATTCTTCCGATACTCAGTATAATTTGCTATTAACGCTATTTCCTTAATGAAAAGTTCATAATCATCAATTTCACTTAATCTACGTATTGTATTTTTCATGAAATGCTTTCTTTCTGATTCAATTAAATCCTCAATTAAATTGGTATCGTCCATATAAACTCTCCTCTAAAAAATATTATTAGATATATCATAACATACTAATCTCCAAATATTGACAAGTCCGAAATCATTTTCAATGTGAATGAATATTATATTGACAAGACTACTTGATTTCATATTACCAACCCAACTGTCCATTTTTCAGTACACCCTGAATCAAACTACCTCTTCAAATATATATTATTCCTTTGATTAATCATGAGTAAGAAGTACACATCTTACTACTTTACTCATAAAAAATGATTGGAGGAAAGCCATGATCAAACTACTACACGTATCAGACATGCCCAAAATCTCCCACCTGGAGGAAGAAGTGCAAACCTATGCCTTGGATGCGCTCATTATTCTGGATGAAGAATACGGAACAGACCGAGATCCTATGACTGACCTTGGTGGCTATGTAACCATTCTGGAAAATCCAGACGATATTCAAAAACTGGAAGAACTTCACAACATCGACATCACAAAAGAACCCATGCTCTGAATTTGTGGACTTCATCTTTACCGAACACGGACCTCGTTATACTGCTTCACTCTTCCTACTCACCTCTGACTATGGAATCACCATGATACTCCCCTATGAATTAACACCAAAAGAAATACTGAAAAAGTAAACGGACATGAACCTTCTAGTGATGCTCATGTCCTATTTGTTTGAAAGGAGAAAACTATGCCAGAAAAAATAGAACTTATTAAAGACACCAATTACTGCGAGATCCACAATCAAGGCAGATATGTGGACAACAACTACACCTACTGTATTGAAAAAATCTATGTGAAGAAACTGAAGAGATTTGAAATCAGGTTCAGTCTTTACAAAGACCTCACAGGACATCCTGAAAAGTATATTGCAAGATCTCTGGATGTTACAGAACTGTAATTTATTTCGTTACTAAAAGATGCCATAAAGAAAAATGTCTTCACCCCTGAAATGATAGATGCCATGTGAAAACTTCTAATTTCCAGCAAGAGAACTACCTCAACAAAGACTTCGAAACAAAAAGAAAAGGAAGT
>DAMDIS010000036.1:14294-18355 GCA_032100885.1 Proteiniclasticum sp. | reverse complement strand
TAAAACATCAGATATTTATAATATAGAGAAGGAGATCGCATAACATGAACTATACTCAGAAAAATCATAATAGAAACCACCATGAACTTATCAAAACCCCGTTTTCCTGTCCAAAAGAGTACAGATTGTATAAATCAAATTGGTGAGAGAATTTAATTTTCTATACGGAAACGCAGGGTGAATAGCCTCTTAGAAGCATATTAAACAGGGGAAGTTCTCATGTAAAGAAACGCAGCTTATTTCGGATATGGTTCAGTAGAGCATTATGAAATACCCATGTTGCACTGGACCAAGCAGAATAACAGAAACGCTATGACAGCCAGACGCAACGGTTTGAAACCCTCAAGGATCACTCAGAGACGGTCATGCAGACGCAAACCACGAGAGCCCGCAATGAAGCCTTGTCGTATACCGTCCCCGAATTCAACCTCGAAAACTGGTATGGGCTGGTCGATTATTCCACCACAGTTTACAGAGCAGATGATATCCACTTCTCCTTCAAGTACATACAGTGATTTCAGGCATAGAGACAAAAAGATACTCCTCACTACCATTTCGGCGATGAGGAGCTTTTTTCTGTAAAAAGGCACACAATCCGAAGACTGTATGCCCTGACGTCTGAGAAGGGGTTAGTGGTCGCCGTTAACGGCAACTGCATACTCCTTGCAAGCATCAAACACGATTGTTTCTTTACCGTAATTAAAAATCAACTATACCTAACATAATTCTTATTATCTTGCCATACAGTTTCAATACGATGAATCGCAAATAGTTCATGAATAGCGTCGTTAAGAAAGTCTCGAACATACCACTCAAGTGTTCTCTCAATGTAAGTATACTCATAAAATTCCTCATTACCGAGCTTTAGCATTGGAAAGGTTGTAGAAATCCTTCGAGCTTTCCTAAACGGTCCATTTTCACATATTTTAGTTGCTCTTTTATGAAAAGTATCTACAGTCTGGTCAATAGATTTACTGGCCTTTATGATATAGTCATCCATAGTGTACTATTCCTTTCGCAGTTTCACTACTATCCTATTATGCAACGTGTAGGAACAGTTTGAATATTTCGACAGAAATATTCCTGGATTTAGGGAGAAGCGTATGCATAATCATTGAGCATACTATATTATTTTTAAATTTTTATATATGTATACGTATTTTTAGTAACTCAAAATCTGATGTGTCAATTATAATTTACTCACTTTTCACTGTAGTAACGATAAAATTAACTTCGACTAAATACATTTATTGCAATCTTACGTATATTTCTTTCAGTTTAGCACACTTAGGATCCTTCATAAGTTTTTCTTCAAAGTTTTTTCCAGATGAGTATAGCAAGTCTAGCAACTCAGGTATATTTTGAATCAACCCTCTCCTTTTCTTATATGTTTCTATATCTGACTTTAGTAAACCAAATAAATCTACGTGAAACTTGAAACATTTATCGTATAAATCATTACGAATATCTACCCCTCGTTTTTCTCTATCAAACTCATCTGCGACTAAGTATTCTTCAAGAATTTGGTTCATTTTAATTGAAGACTTTTCTTTAAGAATAGCAACTTTTTCATTAATATTTTTATCAGCCAACTCTTCAGAATTAACAGTACCCGTTGTTAAAGTAAGATTTGAGAGCAACGAATTATCCGTATAACCATTATCTCCATATAAATGTTCAATAGTTAATTGTTTGGGATCAAGGACCGAATCATTTTGCATAATTTTATAATATTCAACTAAAATATATTTAACAAGCTTTGAATTTCTTTTTAGACGACTATCTTTAGTTGAATATCTAAACGATTGATTTGTATAAAATATTGAATCGAAATTGTCTTTATTAATAAGATCCGCAATTCTAAGAAAGAAATCACTCATAATAAACTTGAAGTCGATTTCTGTTTTTGAATGATACAATTCATATGCTGCATCGCTCATCATCTTATCGATTCGATTACTTGTCTGTTGAGTAGCATTGAAAAGAAAAAAGAAATTTCTTAAATTTAAGAAAGTTTCATTATATACTTTTTCATTAATTGTACTTCTACAATATAATACACGTAGCGCGGCTAGCATTGATCTAACTTGCTGGTTTCTTTTAATATTGAAATATTCTATTGTTGGATCAGTTGCATTTTTATCCGTTATAGACGAATACGCTTGCGAATACTCCAGTAAATCTTTGAGAAATTCGGCTAGTTCATCGATTGCTACTTCCTCTTTGATTAGTTTGTAAACTGAATTTGCATTTTCTGCATTCTTATTTATATAGCATTTTGTAAAATGATTAATCAAATTATCAATATCGCTTAAATGAATATTATTTTCAATTATTTTTGCCCACTTTTCTTTCGCTTCGTCAATAAAATCATCATCCCTAGGTTGGATATATTTCATAATGTGATTCTTTAATAATTCTATCTGTTTCAGTTTTTGCCCTCGAGCATTTAGAACTTCAAAAATATTATAGATTTCTTCTTCCTGATCTGAAATAATCTCAACAACATTAATTTCTAGTAACCGATTCAGAAACATATCTAAAGTACTGAAATCATAGGTTTCAAATTCATCTGTAAAATACTTAAACAAACTATACATTTTATTGCTTTTACTCAATGGTTTTGCTTTTTTTGATGTATCAATTACTTCCCTAATGTCACTATCTAGTTCAGGATTGTCAACAATAATTATTTGTTCAGAGTCTGCAGACAATGATACCACGAAAGTACTGAATAAATAATCCGCTCTTTTATTTGAAACTTCAGAATCAATACTTTTAAATTGTTTATATAAGGCTAAAATCATCAAATATACTGTTGTGATTCTTTGTTGTCCATCGATAATCTCATAGTCTACAATACCTTCAATTCTTTCACTCTTCTTTTTGGCTGAAAAACTATTTAGAACAATAGTACCTAAGAAGTGAGACCACTTCATCTTTTCTTTTGCTTGCATTGTAAATTTGACATCTGTTAATAATTCATGCCAGTTTGCTTCTTTCCAAACGTAACTCCGCTGATATCTTGGTATAACATATCTGCAAGGTCTTTGATATAAATCAGCAATTTTTCTATTTTCTGTATTAAATGCCACTATGTCACCATCCTTTAAGTAAATTTGGTAATTGTAGTAATTTTAGCATAGTATTCTGAAACTAAGAAGAAAACAAGTTTCTATAATATATTTGTATTATTTCTAAACTAAGTTTTATCTGAACGGTGTCACTCGTATAGTCATGTATCTTCTTTACTTTTTTGACAAATTATCACTATCCAGAATCACTTATTCAGTCTAGATTTCACCCCTCTTCATCAGGCATCTAATATACTCATCTGCACCACTTCCTGATAGTGAAGCATCTCCAGGTTCTCCTCTGCCGAATCCAATTCGCCCGCATATGTACTCTCTTCTACTTTAAGATACTCCATAGTACCCGAAGTATTTGGAACAATCTTCATCATGAAGATGACCTTAAACTGATTCATGATGGAGTTCTGCTTGAGATCCGTCAGGCAGATGAGCTGGGTGTTGTACTTCTTTGCAATATCAAAAAGAGGTTTTAGCAGATGGTCTGATGAAATCGGACCAAATGGATTATCCATAAGAAGAACTTTTGAATCCTTGTTCTTTCTGTTATAGTCCTCTGTGCCCTTACGGCTATTTCTGGCATAGGACATGAGCGCAATCATTACTGCAAAGAAAGAGACAAAGCGCTCTCCACCGGAGTTTTCGCGCATGACCTTCTCCCAGTCCTTAGCCTTGCTGTTCTGGGCATTGATATCGACTTTATAGGCTTTGATACGAAGATCCGACAGATCAGAGATTACGTTAAGAAGCTCCTCACTGGACATGAACTTTGAGATGAGATCCTTGAGATCTTTCTTAGTCTTCCCTGCCTTTAGCTGCTCTTTTACATCGCTGGCACATTCCCTGATATACTGCTTCATGGCTTCCATGCCCTTCTCTTCAGGTTCCAGCTCCCTGAGTATGATCTCAATCATCTTCACTTTTCTGTTCTTACCCTCCAGCTGAATACTGGAATCATCCGCCACTCTGTTC
>DAMDIS010000036.1:9782-14284 GCA_032100885.1 Proteiniclasticum sp. | reverse complement strand
AAAGAACTTTTCCATGTTTTCAAGGCGTGTTTCCTGAACCTTAATCAGTTTGTCAAGAACATCCAGCTGATTCTCCATATACTCGTACAGGTAGTAGTAGTTATCTGAATCCCTTTCAGCCGAATCATACATTTTCTCCACAGTATAGAGAATGCTCGAGAGATGCTGATGCTTTTCCTTATAGTCTTCTTTCAGCTTCCAGTAGCTCTGCTGAATCTCCATCTTCTCCATACTCAGTTTCTTTGATAGAGACTGCAGCTCGTCTGACGCCTCTTTGAATCCACTCTCAACATCTCTATCTTCCGGCCAGATCATAATGCTGACTTTGACCTTGCTGTCTCTCAATCTTTCCTGAATTTTATCTCGAATGTCGGTGCAGCTTCTTAATGATCTCTCAAGGCTCTTCTTCTGCTCCTCCATTTTCTTCATGGAAACTCTGCACTCAGCCGTTCTTTCCTTATACTTTCCATGGATCTCTTCTTTTGCAAGAAGGGCAATTCCTTTGTATCTCAGGTCTTCCTTCTTGGTTTCACATACGCCTGAAAGCCTTCCAGCCTCCACTTCCGCCTTCTTGGACGTCTCAGCCTTCTTTTTCACATCGGTCTCAAGAGACTTCTTGACGCCCTTCATTCTCTCCACTTCGGACTCAAGATAGACGACAGATGAGTAGTCCCCTTCGGAAACGTCCATGCTTAGAAGATTCTTTTCTTTAGCAGTAATCGAATTTGTCTTATCCGAGAAATCCTTCTCCAGACGGCTGATGTTCCCGTCGATTTTCTCCTGGTACTTACTGTATTTCGAATTTAGCTCCTCTATACTGCCTTCCTCAATCGCTTTCTCTTTCGCATGAGAAAATCTGTCTCTTTCGGTGGAAACTTTTATATGCTCAGCATCATGACTCCAGATTTCTCTTTCAGTGTTCCCCGTAAGTGCCGATATCTCCTTTTCTTGAGATTCCAGAACTTTTAGCCTCCGAGCAAGATTCTCCTGCTCCTTCTCGAGGATATCTTTTGTCTGTAGATGCTTTTCATATTCCTCGTTCTTCAAGAGGTGCGCTTCCAGTTTACGAAGCTTTCTCTCAGCTTCCTCAAGTGCTCTTTTCTTCTCTTCCTTCTCTTTCTCCAGTGCCATCTTTTGCGTCCTGATTTCAGTTCTTCTTCTCTTAAGTTCTTCCGAACTTTCCCTTAGGTCAGAAATCTCTTCCGTATACTTTTTCTCCCTGTCCTGGGCTTCTTTATGGTAGGTTTCGGTATAGTGGAAGTTCTTAATCAAATTCTCATTGTCTCTCAGCTCTTTCAGGTATGTCTCATAGTGTTTTCTGCTTTCCTCTTCCTCTCTCAGTTTTTTGACGAGCTCAGCTTTATAGCTTTCAAGCCCATCACTTTCAAAGAGCTTCTCATCAGGTTTTGAAACAATCCTCTTCCCCGGACCGATGAAAACAAATGCTGTGTCTTCTTCTGCATTACCTTCTAGGCTTCCATAAGTAAGTACAGGAACCGGTATCAGCATCGGGTGTTCAGGAAGATTGTTCTTCAGCTTCTCCAAACCATCCTCTGTTAGAAGAAAGGCGTAGGGAAGAAGCGGTACTGACCTCAGCAAAGTCTTCCTTATCTCCATGCTGTGTTTCTGAAGGTAGTTTTCTCCTGTGTCAAATTCAATCCCCATATCCATAAGATGATCGAAGAATTCCTTGGACACATGAAGAATACCGTTCTCCATGGCAGACTTCCGCTTCTCAAGGCTTCTCACTTCTTCTTTTACCCCGTCCAGCTTTTCTTCAGCTGCTACTGTGAGTTCCTTAAACTCAGACAGGAGATAATCTTTCTGGAATCTCTTGGTGGAACTGATGTCGTATCGGTTCAGGCAGGAAAGCACAGCTTCCTCCTTCTTCTCAAATTCTCTGATCTCCTTGAGCAGATTTTTCAGGCTGTTTTCAGTTTCACTCTTCCTGGATTCCACCTTCGGGATTTCCTCAAAAACTGCTTCCTCTTCCTCAAGGATTTGCAGCTTCTTCCGCTCTACCTTATCCAGTGTCAGTGATGCATCCTCCACCTCTTTATGGACGGACTTTGTTAAGACATCTGCAGTTTTCGTATCCAGTCCCTTCATGAGATTTCTCTGAATACTGACTTTTAACCGTTCGGAAAGTTCTTTCTCCTCTTTTTCAAATGCGCTGATATAAGAAGAATGCTCACTGATTATACTGATGTTTTCCTTCTCGGTATTTCTTATGGAAACTTCCTCATTCCTGATCTTAGCTCTTCTTTCCTTCAGACTTTGAAGCTGATCTCTTAGCTCTTCCAGCTTACTGAAAAGCTCCTGAGCCTTCGCTTCCAGTGAAACTTTCAGGGAATAGGCAATTCTTTCCATCATCTCCTGGTCTTCTGATGGCTCCTTCAGTCTCTTGAGCTCAGTTTCAATACCGGCAATCTCTGACTGAAGCTTCAGTATCTCCTCATAAACCATTCTGGCATCCATGACCTGAAGATCATACAATACCTTACTCAGTTTTTCTTCGGAAGCTTGAAGATCAGCTTTAAGCTCCTCCACTTTTTCTATGCTCTTCTCGTAGTTTTCTTCAGCAATGTAGAACTCCTCCGACACCCTTTCCTGATCGATTCTGTAGAGTTCCTTCTTCTTCTCTTCCAGTTCCTCTTCCAGAGAACGCGTCCTTTCTTCAAGTCTTGTTAGCTCCACATGAAGAAACTGCTCTAAAGATCTGAGCTCCTTCTCCTTTTCCAGCTTTTCCGATTGCGTCCCCGCGGCGTTGCACACCGCATCACTGAGTGCCTTCAACCTGCCTGAGAAACCTTTGAGAAGATCCCGCTCCAGGATGAAAGCTTCATTCTCGATCATGGACTGGGCAAAGTCTCCCAGCATCACCGAAAGGCTCTGGGATTCCTCCTGGTCCTCAAAAATCACCTTGTTCACGGTGTTGAGGATCCAGTCTCTCAGAAGAAGTCTGGGTGTTCTGCATTTTTCAAAGATTTTGATGAGTCCGCCTTCCTCGGAGTTTATGGGCAGAAGAACCGTTTTCCACTCATCAGGATGAATATTGTAGCTCTCCAGATGCTTCTGATATGCTCTTCTATCATATTCACTGAAGTAGGCGACACTTCCGCTTCGAGTTTTTCGTGCATCCTGAATAAGCTTCTGGGCTTCCCCGAAACCTTTCACAAGCACTCTGTTTCTGTCTTTGGTCGTGAGCTCAATATGGCGGATATCCATGGCATCACTTAGCCTGTAGCTGGTTGTGAAAGTGAAATACTTGACTGCATGATTCCCTTCTTCAAGGTCCTGGAAGGTATTTTCCTTGCTCATCATGGCAATGCCTGTGAGCAGATACCCACCGTCTCCGTCCAGTTTCCACTCCACAAGAATGTATGCAGGCTGCTTCTTTTTCACAAAGAAATCGCTCATTTTTCTTTTCTGAAGCATAAGATTCGGCAAGATCGGCTGCATCAGCGCCTGAACAAGTACGCTTTTTCCGCCACCGTTCTTAAGACTGATGAGGGCATCTTCTCCCTGATGAAGATTGAACAGTTCATCAAGAATCAGTCTCTTGTCACCGTTATAGGAGAAGTTTATGATACGGATTCTACTGATCTTCGGCATGGTCTTCCTCCCTTAATATCTTCTGAATCTCCTGCACCCGGTCCTCTTTGAGATAGTAATGAATCATGAGATCATCAAGCTTTTCTGTTGTTCTGATCTCCTTCTCATCTTCCGAGATCCGAAGGAGACCCTCCTGCTGAAGAAGCCTCACAACTCTTAGAAGAAAGCCCATTTTTGTGGTGGTTCTGCTTCCTTCCTCATGGCCTTTCTTGATGTCCCAGACCTCGGCGCAGATTTCAAAGTTCATGCTCACTTTCTGGTCCATCTCCTTGGCCGCTTCTTTCTTTCCGAGCACTTCCCCGGTTCTTCTATCCATCTCTTCCACTACATGAAGGAGAGAAAGAAATTCTCTCTGCTTGGGGTCTCTGTTTTTTCCGCCGAAGAAGAGATTGAGTATCACGGCTGAAATGTAGTAGGCAAGAAAGGCGTCTGTCTGACGAGCAGATGCGCCGAACCATTCTCTCGTATCTCTGTGACGAAACCCGAGAAGCTCGTTCTCCTGAGAGGGAATGAGGTATAGGACATTGTTGACTCTTAGGACCTCAGCGTCCAGCTCCTCTGACATGGTATCCAGGATCTCTTCCACTTTCATCTCACTGATATAGGACATAAACAGATCCTTATGGGAGGTTCGGCTAAGCTTACCTTCCTCCATCAGCACCTTAAGCAGTGCAGAAGCTGTTCTAATGTTTTCCATTTTCATTCACCACCTTAATGCTGATATTGTCTACTTCTACGGTTTTTCTAAAGAGAAGCGTATCACTTTTTTCTTCAATGACGATTTCAAAACTGTCCTGTTCGATTTTGCTGAATTTAAGATGATCCACGGTTTCAAATCGTGAACCCCTGTAGATGAGCTGATGAAGAAGAGCATCCACATTGAATTC
>DAMDIS010000036.1:6705-9710 GCA_032100885.1 Proteiniclasticum sp. | reverse complement strand
AAAGTCTCCATTTCATAGAGCTTCAGCATGGTGATGAAGAGAAGATTCTCCTGCATGAGGCTCTTAAACTCCTCAGAGTTTTTCTGAAGCTCATCGCAGAGCGTCTTGAAGTCAATGCTTCCATCTCTTTTGCCCGCTTCTTCCACAATGGATATGAGGATCCTGAGATAGATGCCGTTGATTTTCTCGTTCTTCTCTTTTTCCACATCTTCTTTGATTTCATCCACAAGGATGCCTTCACCTTCTGTGGATTCTTCTTCCGACAGCTTCCCCTGGGCTTTATAGACAAGGCTTATGGGGAGAAACCGGTAGGGCTCCACATGAAAAAGCGGAGTGAAGAGCTTCCATAGATTCTTTGAGCCTTCTGTGCTGATGTTTTCCATGGGCTGAAGGATTTCCTGTTCGAAGTCATACCGCTTCTGCGTAGTGAACTGAAAGCTTTCTTCCAGTGTGGACTTTAAGATCTTGTAGGAACCTTCACGGCTGTTGATGAGGCTTGACTGCTCTTTCCTTGCTGTGGAGAGGTTCTCGATGATCTTCTTCATTTCCGTCTGAGCTTTTTTGAGGTCTTCAGTAAGCTCGCCATGTTTCTCGTAATCTTCTCTGATTCTTCCCTCTGACATTCTCACCATGTTCTGGATCTCTCCAAGGGCTTTATACTCTTCCTGCAGGAGCTTGTATATACTCGAGATGAGCTCGTCAAACTTCGTTAGGTCAAGATCATGAATGTTTCCTCTTGCCGCCTGAATGAACTGTTCAAGATCTCTTTTCTTCTGGCGTACCATCTGCACAAGATTGTTGCTCTGCGAAAGCGCCTTCTTGTAGTTCTTTCTCCTGATCAGCTCTCTCAACTTGAACTCTTCCACCGAAAAACTCAGCTCATTATCCACTTCTTTGGTGCGGAAGAGAAAATCATACCCCTGATCGGTCAGGGAGTAGATGCTGATATACCCTTGAGGACGGTCTTCCACTTTTTCATTGATCAGTTTTATACGAAGCTGCACCCACTCGCGCGTTTCATAGTTCATCACCGGATAGTAGGTATTCTTTCCGTCAAACTGCAGCACAGTCTTTATGATGTACTCCGTGATGGGCATCGCCATTTCTTTTGCTTCAGGATAAAGGTAGTACTCCGTGAGGATCTTTTCTACAAAAACAGATATGGTTTTTAGTGTGCACTCCTCTTCCTCGGTAAGTGTCTTGTCCATGATGAACACCAGGACAGAAAAGATAAGGTTCTCAAACTCTTTATCTCCAATGGGATTTTCCAGTTCCTGCTTCTTGTTTCGTCGGTTGATCAGTGAATCCACCACACCGATGAGCTGCATTCTCTGATGGAATCCTTCTAAAAACTCATACATCGCTTCTTCCTTTCATTCTGGATCTCAAAATTTTATGATTCAGAATCTCCTGGGGGATATACTGCCCCTTCTCCAGAATACGCACTATTTTCTCCTGATGATCCGTCTTAAAATGAGACAGAAAGCTTTCAAGGTCTGCCCTTGGTGCTCTCTGATCTCGGGTTTTCGGATATTCTGTCATGGGATGAACTTCGAGCATCGCCTCATAGGCGTCAACGAGAAGTTTAATGTGAACTTCCGGATTTTTCATTTTCGCTTCCTGATAGATTGAGATACCTTCGTAATCCAGGTCTCCGAAATAGTAGAAATCAGGTCTTTCTTCTCCCAGGATTTCTTCGATGTACTCTCTGAGTCTGCCTGACTGCCTGGTAATCTTCTTTCCTTCTCCATAGAGGAGCACTTTGAAAGGAATGCCAAAGAGGATCGGTTTATCATCTTCTCTCATAATTTTGCGAAGAGTATACCAGGTATCCTTATTCTCTATGATGAGGATCTCTCCTTTTTCTATTTCAGGATGGATGTATTCAAAGAAGGGTTCCGGTGTAGGGTAGGTATGAAGATCCTCTAGTGTAAATCCCTTCATTCTGAAGTATGTGGAAAACTGATGCTCAATAGATTTCAGAAGCTTCTCCTTACCGAATATGGAGAATGAACGTTCATTGATTGACATGGGTGCCTTTAGCTCTAGTGATCTCTTCCAGAGGAAACTGCTCAGCGCATCAATTTCTTCTGTATTAGAGAGGTAGTGTTCCGGATGCGTAAGATAATACTGATGATCAAAACGTGCATGAAGAAGCTTAATTTTAGAGAATGCTTCAGTAAAGTCCTTATCACTTCTTACAATCTTATACTTATTGTAGAGTACGGGACTTCGACCATTAAAACCTGAGGCTTTAACGGGAATGAGTATTCCTTCCTCCACCAGTTTTCTGATTTCACCCGCTGCTTCTTCATAGGTCTCTGCAGTATTTCTCAAAATCTCATTTAATTCGATTGTTTTCTTTGGATACTTCTCTATATACGACCTCGTTTTCATATTAACCTCCGGAATGATTTCCAATACTCTTATTATATCAGGATATTATTGCAATCCATTAAAATCAGTGAATATTGTCGTCGGATTACATAAAAAAGCCCAGCACTTTTCATACTGAGCAACAATTTATCTATTCAATAGGAATCCGTTCATTTAGACGATCTTCTTTGCCAATAAGAAGCATTCCTGTTATAGTCGGAAAAGTACTCCATTTTCTTCTTTTGCCAATCTTAAAGCTTTATCCAATTCTTCATCACTCAGCGTTAAAAGAGTCTTATCACCCTTTCTCAGGGAAATGATACTTCGTAGGCGCAGACGCTCATTCGGATCCAAATCTGTGATATCTGCACTAGTTAATGCTAGAGCAGAAAAATCTAACAATCCTAGTTCGGATAATTTACTGTTAATGTCGAATGGATACATAGGTACATTCTCTGGGGTACCATCTAATTTTAATCTTCTTCTCTGTATTTTACCCTCTGATTTAGCAATAATTGCTCGACTCATTGGAATCTCGATTCTCATTACTTCTTTATTCTCTTCTTTTATTATTTCACAACGAACTGGAACTGATGGAACAGTTCTATTTGCAATCAATGCCATTAGCC
>DAMDIS010000036.1:2396-6690 GCA_032100885.1 Proteiniclasticum sp. | reverse complement strand
TCCTCAACTCCAAGATATAAGACACCGCCCTTAGTATTCGCTATACCTATTATAGAATCAATCAATTCACTATCACCAAGTCTCTTTTATCACTTTTTAGTTCAACATTTAGAAACTCCTTTATCGGTATCGTTCTCATGCAAACACATTTTAACACTCCGCGCGTTTTTTCAAAACACTCATAAACACTCGCGAGTGTTTATGATGTTATTATCTATTTAAAATGAATTCTATTATCTTAAAGGCCGTGCTCATCAATATTTATTTATCGTCAGATTGACACTCCCCATAGTTAAAGCAAGGGGATTCTTGGACGATTAAACCTCAGTCTGTTTCCAGTAGAGGAGTGTGACTCAAGCTAAGGGCTGTGTCATCAGCCCGTCCTAAGCCAGTGTATATAGCAGCTTAGGCTGACAGGCTGTAACCACCTGTCACAGGTGCAGTGATGATGTTCATCGCAACGAGAATGTCTCTGTGGGTTTTGAATCCACAGGGGCATTTGTAAATCGCTTTATCTTGCCGAATCTTGTTCAAGCATTCCTCTCCCTCACCCACTCAAACAAGCCAGAATCCATCACCTTGTCTCTTTCAAGAAACAAATATAACTCTTGTCGTTGGCCAGTTGGACATATACCGTCTGTGCCAAAAAAACCGCCATAACAGTAAATAGAAAACCGTTCAGGAGATAAAGTTATACTACCCTAATATCAGATGGAGTTTAAATATTTCGTTCATATGGCGTACCATAAAAGTCCTGAACCACATGACTAACATGTGATCCAGGACTTTCATCTAGTCTCTATTCTTTATCAGATCAGCAACAAGTGCAGCTAGCCTGTCTGATGGCTGGCCCCCAGACCATATCCATCACAACCGTGAAAATATTTGTAAAAGAGCACAAGATCTTTAAAATAAGATTCTTCACGATATATTTGATTTCCGCCATTGACTGGTCTATTTCCATCAGCATCTAATCTGAAAATACTTAGAAGTCTTTCTTTCAGACCATCAGCTACTTCCTTCAAAGTACATAATTGTATGCCCCAGTTGGATAGGCGCTTTAATTTCATTGCCATGATATTTATGATGCATTTTTAGTGAATTTTTCTTTTATAGGCATCTAGAAAATACATAGACTTCCAGATGGAGTCATGAGGATTCAACCAGTAGATGGAATCATTGATTTCCAGTGATATATATCCTTCAAACTTATTCTTTGTTATATCAAGAAGGTATTCCCCCACCGGATACTCACCTTCTCCTAAGATCTGATGATTGCTGTCAGCAAGATGAATATGTACAATCCGGTTTCCCAGAGCCTTAAAGAAATCATCTATTGTATCACCAGATACTTCCATAGCAACTACATCAAGGCATACTTTGAGGTTTTCATAACCCACATCTTCAAGCATTCTTTCAATGTCCGCAAGTGTACAGACAAGATTGCTTTCATACGGCTGCAGCTGCTCCAGCACAAGCTCCACATCATACTTCTGCGCTTCAGCGCAGATTTTTCTTATTGTACTCACGGTATTCTTCCAGGAGGTATCGCTATCCAGATCTCTTAATCCGCAACCAGAATTGATAAACACTCTATTTGTACCTAGAATCAATGCATCCTTAAAGGCATCCTCAAAGTAACGGATTGTACGATTTCGAACACTTTCGTCTGGGTGTGAGAAGCTATAGGGATAGGCAAGTGTCTCAGGTGTATACATGATCACTTTCATCCCTTTTTCCTCAAGCTTTCTTCTAATTGATTTTAGAGTCTCATGTGCCTCCTCACTACTTTTGTAGTTTAACCTGCAGTAGTGAGGAAGCGCTCCCCAAAACTCAATATTCTTCACCCCGCACTTTTCCATAGATTCAATAAAATATTCAAAACTGTATTGCACGAACTGTACACTAAGCACTGCAATATTCTCCATTTGATTCACCTCTCTTGGCATTAATTTCTATAAATCAGTCCTACCTATATGCATCTACTCTCCGATGATGGTCACAGTGATATTTCTCGAAGCAGGTCCATCAAATTCACAGAAATAGATTTCCTGTGCATCCCCCTTGGAGATGCTTCCATCAATAATTGGCAGTACACAGTGATTACCTGTAAGATGGCTTTTTAGATGGCCAGTGGGATTCCCCGCAGTGGATCCGTATGCAGACAGCATTCTGGCATGTGCATAGGGGTGATTTTCAGGAATCAGTCTCTCCAGCATGTCATGAAGGTCGCTCTCCAGACACTCCAGAGCCTCATTCACCGTCACTCCTGTGGTGGTATGTCTTGAAATCACATACATGATCCCATTTTGGACCTCAGACTTACTCAAGATCTTCTTAAGTTCTTCTGTAATCAAGATCCATTCATTATATTTTTTAGTCTGCAGATGAATGAAAGAATGTTCTACCATACCGCTTCCTCCTTATCCCCCAGAAATACCAGTGCATTCTCAGATTTGATGAGTTCAAGAGTAGACTCTCGTAACCCCAGCTCTCCTAAAGCTTTTGCCATTCTGATCTGCTCAAATCTCGGATTGTTGCTGCCAAACATAATCTGGTGTCTCAAACTTCGATCAATCCAAGTGATTGCCAGATCATGGGTGAAAACACGCTGATAGAATTCACGTGCGCTGTCAAAGTACAATAATGCCGTATCAGTATACACATTGCTGTATTTCAGCATCATGGCTGCTGTATCCTGAACCCATGGCCATCCAAAATGTGCAAGACAGATTCTGAGATTCGGATAGGACTGTGCAACCGGTTCAAACTCGAGGGGCCTTGAAAACTTCATCTCCGTATCATGCTCCATAGAAAGTCCGCTGTGGAAAATGATCGGTTTATTATACTCAAGGCAGATTTTATACAAGGGAAGAAGATGCTTGTCCATTGGATAAAGCTTCAGACGGCTGAGGTTAAGCTTAAGCCCTCTTAGTTCAAGCTTCTCGAAGGCATATCTAAGCACTTCTTCCGCATCTTCTCGCAATGGATCCACACAGGCAAATCCGATGAACTTTCCTTCTGACTGCTTCACAAGAGAAGCCACTTCTTCATTGCTCACCAAAGAACGACCGTGAAAACTGCTGTAGTCAGAGGCAAGAAGACAAAGTCTGTCCAGTTCAGCACAAGCCATCTGGTTAAAGATATGCTCCAAAGGTGCAGTTCCATTGAGATGTATGTTCAGAGATTCATGTCTCAGATTCTGAGTGCTCTCGTCTCCACTTATCGGCTCGTAAAAATCGGGATGGACGTGCATGTCTATAAACATCCTTATCTCACCTCCATTGCAGCTCTTAAGTTGTCTATGGCTCTCTTTGCATAGAGTCTTGGTTCATTGATATAGTTTGTCACCAGCTCAATTGTCGCCGAACCCTTATAGCCGCATGATTGTATCTCCATAAGGAGTTCTTTAAGCGGAATATCCCCTTCCCCAGGAAGATAATGTGTATCCTCTCCGTTCTTTCCATCAATGATATGCATATGGCTCATCTTATCCTTGAGCAGGTCGAAATAGGCCATGATGCTTTCTCCCTGTACAAATGGGGGTACAATATCACACATCCCCACTATGTAGGGCGATTCTACAAGATCGAAAAGACGAGCCAGATCATTGGCACTCTTCACTACATTTGTCTCATAAGGGGTCAGAGCTTCAACTACGATGGTATGCTGGATTTTTTCCGCATAGTCTGCAAGCTCCCTAACCGTTGTGGTCAGCCTAGACCATATCTCATCATATCTTGCTCCATACCCCGCATGGGCAGGACTGATCATTGTAAACTCTGCACCCATCTCCTTCCCCATATCCATGCACATCTTCAAATATTCAACACAGTCTCTCCTCATGGCTTCAGAGCCGATCATGAAGTTATAAGGATAGGCATTATGTTCTGGCGTATACCCAAGAATCTGCACTTCATACTTTTCCATCAAAGATCTGATGTAACTGATGTCTCCATTTTTCAGATCAGGAGCAAAGGCATGTGGTCTTCCTCCCCAAAGCTCAATATAATCATACCCGAATCTCTTCGCATCTATGAAAGCGTGCTCCAATGGATTTCTCTGATAACCACTAGTAAATAACCCGATTTTCATTTCCTACTCTCCTCCTTATATTTTCCAGGGACCAAAAACACCGATAACTTCAGAAGCAAGTTTTGCACCCGTCTCCTGACATTTTTCTATGGATAATCCATTGAGCACTCCATGCAGGTACCCCGCAATGAAGCTATCTCCTGCTCCTATCGTGTTGACGACCTCTCAAGGAAAAACACCATATTCATAATGCTTCTTT
>DAMDIS010000036.1:0-2214 GCA_032100885.1 Proteiniclasticum sp. | reverse complement strand
GGATCTTCTAGTCTGTCCGCATAGTCAAAGCTGATGACGCCTCGACTTCTTTTTCGAATCTCTCCAAGAACCTGATCAGCCTTCCCCCATAATGCACTGTGAATGAGATCATGCTCTGCGGCAAATCGGATATCTTCTTCGGAAAACGCCATATGCTCCAGTACACCCTCAACATAATCACCATGGATTCTCTCCCCATCAACAAGATCCATAAAGGTTACAGCAGTAGCACCTTCTTGCACCGTAAGGTGGGAAAGATCAATACCAAGATCGCGTAATGTGCTAACCATCAGCTGTCCGTTCTCATCCGTACCTGTTGTACTGATAAGAGACACATCCAGTCCAAGCTTTTTCATATTCACTCCGGTATCCACAACATTTCCTGTGGGATACCACCGTCCTATTCTTTCATAGTAATCAATGCAGTTGTCTCCAATCATAGCCGCTCTCATAATTCTCTCCTTTAATTCCAGAATGCCCGCCTCCAAGTAGTGCTTAAAGTTCAGGTAGACTCCAGTGCAGATCTGTAGAGGTGTTTCATTGTATGTTTCAGTGTCAGACCAAACACCATTCCTCTCGCAAAAGGATCATTTATGGGTGTTCATTCTCCGGCAAAATAAGGCAGGGTACCTAACCCTTCCGAACCTGCAGCATTGGTTCCAGCGGAGATATCGAAGGTGCTGAGAATGATAAACTCCTTACGCCATACCCTGTTATCGTTTACAAGGCGGTCGGTGTATATAAAGACTTGAACCGAACATAAGCATCATGTCTCTCACACCAAGAAGCCACTCTACTTTAAAAGCCTCTCAGTGTAAGATTCCAGATGAAACATTATCTTTTTACTTGAACCTCTTATAAGAGGTTTTCCCCCTTGAGATGGTCAGCAAGACTTTTGCATCTCTTATTGTATTCAGGGGCTCCTCCAGAAGATTGCGGTCATAAACCGCTAAATCTGCACCATAACCTTCCCTGATCTTTCCGAGCCTTTCTTCACGTCCATAAAGACTCACGATTCCACCCTGGGTCCAGGCATTAATGAGGGATACACGGTCCATAACATTTTTCTCGACAAAGGGTTCCACTGACTCTCCAACAAACCCTCCACATGCATAATAAATCGATTCTGGAAGATCTGGAAACAGCAGCGGAAGATCAGTAGCGCAGGAAATGGATACACCTTCAGAAACCATCGATGCCCTATTCCAGATTCTGCGGTATTCTTCTCCCACATGACCTTTAACCTGATTGATCTTTCCTCGCCAGTCGTCGTAGATACTCTGAATCTGCGGATAGATTTCCGCATGGATATCAAGCTCAGCCATTTTACGGAACTCTTCATCTTCTCCCATCTCAAGATCAGTCATACTGTGTCTGTTTTTAAGTTTCCCGCACTTATCTTTTTTCATGCCGGACAGTATCCTTACACCTTCCGCCACAGCCATTCCTCCCTGAGCATGTAGAGACACCGCCAGATCATTTTCATCCGCTGCCTTTACCAAATCGTAAGCCTTTTCGTAGTCAGGGACAGTACGCACGGTATAATCCCTGCCGGAATAGTTCTTCTTAAGATGAGCTTCCTCCTGAGACATAGATCCATCAAGCATGGTATTGAAGCCATGGAACCGAAAATCTTCATAAGCATACCTTTTCTTCATGTCCACTGCCCAGGAGATATCCCAGATCTTTGCCACAGGTTGACTCACAACAGCAGTTCTTACAGGTATACCTTTCACCATACGATACTTCTCTAGCGCTTCTAAATATCCAAACCCTTGATCGAAAGCAACTTCCTTGACCGAAGTTACCCCTTTAGCAAGAAGCTTACCCGTATGATTTTCATAAGCGCTGAGAAAAGCTTCTTCATCTTTCAAGGCTTCTTCTATGAGGCGCACACAGCCTTCCATAGTCACGGGTCCGCTATTCACCGCATATTTAATCTCTGCTTTCTCATTCACCAGCATCTCATCGAAGGAACTGTGAAATAGAACGATGGGATACCTGTTGGGAAGTGATTTCTCTGACAGCGCCCTAAAGGCTTCCTCACTGACATTTCTCCCAAGAACAAGCTTCCTGTCGCCACGATTTACGAAATCCAGCAGCAGATCCTCTTGGCCATATCCGGAAAAATCTTCTCCATAGTCCTGAAAATACTTCCCCATAAAGAAACAATGCGTATCCACTAGACCAGGAATGATCATGCCTTCCTCATAG
>DAMDIS010000035.1:13872-20011 GCA_032100885.1 Proteiniclasticum sp. | reverse complement strand
CGTGCTTCATGGATACCATGGATCTTGCCCCATAGAATGAGCTTCCGATGGCAACTTCCACCGCAACCTTTTCATTCACCGAGAATTCCGCATATATTCCATCATACTGTTTTACCGATTCCAGAAGTTCAACCGTGGGTGAACCCGGATAACTGGATGCAAGCAGTCCCCCAGCCTCATAAAACCCTCTTGCGACGGCTTCATTCCCCGAAAGGACTTTTCTTTCTATAGCCATATTTTCTACCCCCAAGTTTTATAGTTTATCTCCTCTTCATCTTACCATCTAATCACAAAATATTGAATAAATTTAACATAAACAGAAGACATTATTTCGAATCTAACACTCTTAAAATCCACCCTCACGAAAGAAAAGAGAGGAATGTTCCTCTCCTTGCCAATCATTTATCACGCTGATTGAACATCTTTCTCTATTTCTGCTTTCCAGTCCTCGGGAATGGCATTTCTGCATCTCAGGTTCTCCACTGCGTAGTTTATGCTCTTGTAGTTCATCCTGGTTCCTTCCTCATCCGCATGATAGGTTACTGCACGCTCTCTTGCAATGCCGAAATCCTTGGCCACTTCCGCGGCATCCATATTGGCGCCCAGGAAGATGAACTCGAAACCGTTCTCTTTCAATCTGTCGATCATGGATCTGATGGCAAAGGCGCTGTATTCCTTGCTCGCATTCTCCATACCGTCGGTGGTGATGACAACAATGACATTCCCGTCCTTCTTCCCGTTTTCCCGATACTTGTTTTCGATATGATGCAGTGTTATGCCGATGGCATCATAGAGGGCTGTTGTCCCGCCGATCCTGTAGTCTCTTGGAGACAGAGGTGAAACGGTGTGGATGTCTTTTCTGTCATGCAGGAGTGTGTAGGTGTCGTCAAAGAGCACCGTCGTAACAAGCACTTCCCCTGGCAGTTTCTTCTGTGCTCTTAACATGGAGTTGTAGCCTCCGATGGTGTCTCTTTCAAGTCCGCTCATGGAACCGCTGCGATCAAGGATCATGACAAGGTCCGTTCTTTTTTCTCTCATTTTATTATCCTCCTCGTTTATGATGTCTTAAGGATAACAAAATAAGGGATGGATCTGGTCGCTTCTTGGGCGACAATTCATCAGGCCAGAGTCTTTTCGCAAAGATCAAAAAGCGCCGTATTGATTTCATGTATGTCGTAATGATTCATCTTTATATAGTATTCCACGATCAGGTCGAACTTGCTGGCATGGGACAGGGTGTAGCCTGCTCTAGCAAGAAGATCCAGGGTCTGGTCGAGATTGAGCTCCAGTGCGATGGCAAAGGCAATGGCTGTCGTCTTGCTTGGTCTGTAGTAATTGTCTCCTTTGATCTTCGAAAAGAGCTTGCGGTCGATATTTGCCTTTTTGTAGACCATAACATCATCGAGTCCCTTTTCGTCAATATACCTGAAAAGCGTTCTTGTGAAAGGTTCTTCCAGTTTTTCCAGGATATCCTCAATTGAGCCTTTTTTAAGATACCGGCTGCTCTCCATTTGAGGAAGCGGCATTTCGATGCTGTCGAGCTGCACCCTGTTTGCCGGATCTGCACCTTTTCTTCCCCGCTTGTATTCCTCATGATAGTAGGTATCGATATATTCTTTCAGATCTTTCCGTTTCTCTTGGCTGATTCTGAAGTAATTCCGATCGTAGATGACAAGATACACGCTCAGTTCATTTTCCCAGAGAAAATCGGTTATGGTTTCCACCGCCACTCTCTGCGCCTCTTCTCTCGGGTATCCGTAGATTCCTGATGAGATGAGGGGAAACGCTACAGATTGAAGTTTTTCCTCTCTGGCAAGTCTTAAGGCGCTCAGATAGGCGCTGCGGAGCATCTCTTCCTCATGGCTCTGTCCGCCCTGCCAGATGGGTCCGACAGCATGGATGATCTTTCGCGCTTTCAGCTGATATCCGTCTGTAATTACAGCCTGACCGACAGCGCACTGCATGATTTCATCACATTCTTTCTGAAGCTCTCTTGGCCCTGCTGCCAGAAATATGGCGCCGCATACTCCTCCTCCCATGCTGAGTGAAGTGTTTGCCGCATTGACTATGGCATCCACATCCATTTCGGTGATGTCCCCTCTGACGATTTCTAATGGCAATTGGATCTCCCCCTTCTTAAGTATCTGAACAGAAACGGAATTTCGCTAGAGAAATGACTGCTGCTTCGCGTCACCTAGCTCTGTAATATATTCCCTGAAAGCTGTTGCCAGGGTGTAGTTTTTCAAGATGTTATCCGGTGTTTCAAAAATATAGTCATGATATTCACTTTTAATTCGGATATGGTAACCTTTCAGTCTCCACTCGATATGGGTGAAGAGAAACTTTCTGTCCTTGAGACCTTCTAAGGAAAGAACTTCCATGCCCATTTCTTGTGCAAGCTCCACCACTTCCTCACTCGAATAGAATCCCTCTTCATGGGGAATCTCATAGAGCCCTCCAAGAAGCTTGCCTTCTTCCCTTTTTCTGATGGCAAATCTGCCGTCTGTTTCAAGAAGAAGCACTGTCCGTTCTTCGATTTTTCTCTCTTTGTTCTTCCGCCTTAAGGGGATTTCATCCTGCAGGTTATTCTCATAGGCTGTGCAGTAATCTTTCACCGGGCAAAGTCCGCATTTCGGACTGCCCTTGGGGATGCATAGGAGCGCACCCAGCTCGATGAGCCCCTGATTGAAGTCTCCCACATCCTCATCGGGCAGAAGCCCTTCAGCGGTCTCTTTAAGCCTCTTCATGACTATGCGGTCTCTGATGTCTCCTCTTTCTCCTGTGAGTCTTGCCATAACCCTGAACACATTGCCGTCCACTGCCGGAACTTTTTCTCCGAAGGCTTCCGATGCGATGGCTCCGGCTGTATATTCTCCTATGCCCTTAAGTTTCAGAAGTTCCTCGAAGGATTCTGGCAGTCTGGCATCATGGTTTTCAAGAAGGTCTATGGCAGTTATCCGAAGATTTCTCACTCTCTGATAATAGCCTAGGCCTTCCCAGTATTTCATAAGCTCTTCCTCGTCAGATTCCGCCAGGGATCTGATATCGGGATACTTCTCGATGAACCTGTGAAAGTATGGAATAACTGTATCCACGCGGGTCTGCTGGAGCATGATTTCCGATATCCAGATATAGTACGGAAGAGGTTCTTCCCTCCAGGGCATGGTCCGTCTGTGCTCATGGTACCAGGAAAGAATCCTCTGATTGATATCTTCCCTGGTGACAAGATCTGTCTCTATCTTATTCTGAATGACTTCTATTTTCTTCATCTGTTCTCCTGAATATCCAAAAATATATTTGAGCTGTCTGTTCTTCTCTTACAGCTCTCCTACTCATCATACCTCATCAGAAGTATTTACAAAAGAGCTGAAACATTGTGCCTTTCAGGGTAAAGAAACGACCCGGTCTATCCGCTAAGGATACTCCGGGTCATTACGCTATGAAGATCAGATCTTCTATACTATTTTTCTATTTCTTGTTTCTTGTCTGAACGTCGAAGATGACGGCCAGAATAAGGATTGCACCTCTGATCATATACTGATAGGATGCACCGACATTAAGAAGGTTCATACCGCTTGTCAGAGAAGCCATAACCAGTGCTCCGATGATGGAACCTGTAATCTTACCTACTCCACCTGCCGCGGAAACACCGCCAACATAGGCAGATGCGATGGCGTCAAGCTCAAATCCTGTACCCGCAGTCACTGTTGCAGACTGAAGTCTTGCTGTAAAGAGGATACCTGAAAGAGCTGCCAGCATACTCATGGATGCGAATACAAACATGGTGACTTTCTTGACATCGATACCGCTTAGGGTAGCCGCTTCGTCGTTACCGCCCACAGCATAGATATGTCTGCCAAGAACAGTCTTTGTGGTCAGGAAGTGGTAGATGGCCACTACAATCAGCACGATGACTACCGTCCATGAAAGGCCGTTGTAGTCGGAAAGTATCCAGGTCACATATCCGATGAGAAGGGAGACGAAGATAAGCTTAAGATAGAATATCTTGATGGGTGTGACTTCAAAGTTATACTTCAGCTTGTTCTTCCTGTTCTTGAATTGAGACCAGATGTAGAACACGATGAAGAGTGCACCTAGAATGATCGTCAGGGTGTGATATCCCGGAATGAGCTTGAAAGGATCAGGAATGTAGCCTGTTCCGATGTTGTTGAAAGTTCTGTTCGGGATGATGATGGTTCCGGTTCTTGCTGTAACCTGCAGAAGGGCTCCTCTGAAGATCAGCATTCCCGCAAGGGATACAACGAACGCCGGAATATGCAGTCTCGCCACAAGGGCACCGTTGAAAATACCGATTGCGATTCCGATGACAAGTATGATCGGAATGACAACAACTACAGGGAGACTGTAGGTAGTCAGAAGCATGGCGGCAACAGCCCCCATGAAACCGGCCACATATCCGACCGACAGGTCGATGTGCTTGATGATCAGTACAAGCGTCATACCTACAGCAAGGACTGCGATGTAACCCATTGAGTTGATCAGGTTACTGATGTTTCTTGGCGACATGAAAACGCCGTCGCTTAAAATCGAAAAGACGAGCATAATTGCGAAAAGAGCAATGAACATCCCATATTCTCTGATGTTCTTTTTCAGCATGACTTTGAGATCATTAAAAAGTTCCATATGATTAATCCTCCTTCACTTCTCCTAGATTGTAGCAAGTTCCATGATTCTGTCCTGTGTCGCTTCCTCTACGGTGAGTTCTCCCGTGATCCTGCCCTGGGCCACCACGTAGATTCTGTCGCTCATTCCGAGTACTTCCGGAAGTTCCGAGGAAATCATAATAATGCTCATTCCTTCATTGATCAGACTGTTGATGATGGTGTAGATTTCAAACTTGGCACCGACATCGATTCCTCTTGTCGGCTCGTCCAGAATCAGTACCTGAGGTTTTGTGTTGAGCCATTTGCCTATGGATACCTTCTGCTGGTTTCCACCGGAGAGATTTCTGATGAGCTGCTCAACGGAAGGAGTTTTGATGTTCAGTGATTTTCTGTAATGTTCTCCGATATTGATCTCTTCATTCTCATTGACGATCCCGTTACTGGCAATGCCCTGGAGGTTTGCCAGGGTGATGTTGTTTTTGATGTCCTGAAGAAGAATCAGCCCTTCAGCTTTTCTGTCTTCCGTGACATAGGCGATTCCTGCCTTGATGGCATCTTTCGGATGTCTGAAGTCCATCTTTTCTCCATTGAGATAGATCTCTCCATCAACTCTGTAGCCTTTCGGATTTCCGAATATGCTTCTTGCAAGCTCCGTTCTTCCTGCTCCGATCAGCCCGGCAATGCCTACAACCTCGCCTTTCCTGGCGTGGATGTTGACATCCTTGAGAATCTTCTTGCCTGATACCGGGTCCACTGCATTCATGTTTCTCACTTCAAGCAGCATCTCACCGATATTTTTCTCCAATCTCTTGGGGAAGATATCATCGATTGCCCGCCCTACCATGTTTCTGATGAGAACAGGTTCAGAGATTTCACCCAGCTCCTTTGAAAGCGAAACTACAGTTTTACCGTCACGAAGAACAGTCACTGTGTCTGCGATCTCAATCACTTCTTTCAGCTTGTGGGAGATCATGATGGAGGTTACACCCTCTTCCTTGAGCTCCTGGAGAAGCTTTAAAAGGTTGGCTGAATCATCGTCGTTTAGGGCCGCTGTAGGCTCATCTAGGATGATCAGATTGACATTCTTGCTGAATGCCTTGGCAATTTCAACCAGCTGCTGCTTTCCGACGCCAAGGTCCTTGATCTTGGTTTCCGGATTGACGTCAAGCCGAACACGTCTCAGCATTTCCTGTGATTTCTGTATGGTCTCGTTCCAGTCGATGGTTCTGCCTTTCTTGATTTCGTGGCCGAGGTAGATGTTCTCATATACGGTCAGTTCCGGAATCAGAGCCAGTTCCTGATATATTATAGCAATTCCGGCTTTTTCACTGTCATGAATGCCCTGGAATTTCTGAATTTCCCCGTTAAGAATGATATCTCCATCATAAGACCCATGTGGCCATACACCGGACAGGACTTTCATCAAAGTCGATTTGCCTGCTCCATTTTCCCCTACCAGACAATGAATTTCACCTCTTCTGACTTTGAAATTCACATCGTCAAGGGCTCTTACC
>DAMDIS010000035.1:12040-13862 GCA_032100885.1 Proteiniclasticum sp. | reverse complement strand
AAAGACCTTTGTGATGTTCTTCATTTCCAGGATATAGTCGGTCTTAAGGGCTTTTTCCATAATCTTCCCTCTCCTCTGTATACATAATTGATCAGTGTGATGATCTTGAGATCATTGACGTCATCACCATATTTTCACTCATATCATAAATAGTGAAAGCCAATGAAGGCTTTCACTATAATGATCATCTAAATATTATCTGAAAATCCTGAGATTTATTCCAGACCTGTAAATTCGGAAGCTTCATAGTAACCTGAGTCAATAAGAGCTGCCTTTACATTTTCCTGATCTACAGTAATAACTTCAGTCTGCTTGGCTGGAACTTCTTTTGACTTGTTGTCATAAGCGCCAGTTGTTTCTGGAGTTTCATCCTTAAGTACGGACACTGCCATATCTATGGAATCCTTAACAAGTGTTCTGACATCCTTAAATACTATCATGGACTGTTTTCCGTCGATGATGTACTGTACGGAAGCCATTTCAGCATCCTGTCCAGTGACAACAAAGCTTGTTACATCAGAGTCAGTACCGAATGTGTCAGCGATTGATCTTGCTGTACCGTCGTTTGGAGCAAGGATAAATACATCACCCTTGTCTTCTGCGGAAGCGGAAGTCAGGTGGGATTCAGCTTTGTTTTTCGCTTCGTTGAAATCCCAGTTTGTTGTGATCTGACCAATGATCTTGGACATTTCATCTCTTGTCAGTTCTGCTTTATCCTGAAGTGCAACAGCTTCTGGTGAGTTCTTGATTTCGAATGTGCCGTCTGCGATCTTAGGCTGAAGAACGCTCCATGCACCTTCAAAGAACAGGAATGCATTATTGTCTGATGCTGCGCCAGCATACAGGTATAATGGATTGCCTTCGCCAGTTGCGTTGTCTATGAGATACTGACCCTGAGCTGCACCAACAGCTATGGAATCAAATGTTACATAGTAATCAACAGCTTCTGTTCCAGTAATCAGTCTGTCATAGGAAATTACTTTTACGCCTTCAGCTGCTGCCGCTTCTGCTGCTGCCGCTGCTGCATCGCCGTCCTGAGGACAGATGATGAGGACTTTTATGCCCTTTGTCAAAAGTGATTCCACATTTTCTTTTTCTTTAGCGGATGAACCCTGGCTGAATAGTATTTCTACGGAGTAGTCAGTGTCTTCAAGGGCTTCCTTGAATCTGGTTTCGTCCTGAACCCAACGTGGTTCGTCTTTTGTGGGAAGAACAATACCAATATCTACGCTTCCGCTGTTTCCCTCTTCTCCATCATCAGTTCCTGATGAGCAGCCGATGGACAGAAGCATCATGCCTGACAGAAGTGCAGATAAGATGACAAGTTTACGGTTTTTTTTCATTCTTTTTTCCCCTCTCTTTTTTACGCAAATCATTCGACAAAATAAAACATAATCAGCCGTACATTGAATATTCAGCCAATTTTCAAAATACTGCTGATCCAAGCTTTATCTCGTTTCAACTCATTTGCAATAATTTAAACAAACCTTAATAAGTTTGTCTTGACTTAATTTTAACCAATACTGGAATCGTTGTCAATCCTGTTCGTACAGGTTTAAGACATTAAGAATTATGCTCCACTATTGATCGTGCAAAACCATAAATTATTCATTATTTAGATACATATTTTTCACTATTAATGATTTCCTGAAAAGAACCTCCATGATACGATTACAATAAGGAAGAATATGGGTTAAAATGAGCAGTATCAGGTAAATCCATGTATTCGATTACATCCATTAGGGAGGGCTCATCATGAGAATATACAGACTCCAGGGTGTCCACTGCAGAGACTGCGGTGAAAGACTGACATCCAAGCTTC
>DAMDIS010000035.1:10045-12030 GCA_032100885.1 Proteiniclasticum sp. | reverse complement strand
CAGGATACCCGGATGGACTACAAAAGCAATGAACTGACCTTGTCTGAAAAGATGGATGAAGATCAGGTGAAAATGATTCTGGCCCAGGAAAAGATCATCGCCTTCCCCAAGGAAAGCGATGCCCATGGCAGTGATTCAGAAGATACAGACCACTCCCGTCATGGGCATGACCACGGCCATGCCGACTTTAGAGACCCGGACAGCTCCATCAGAAACATCAGAATCGTTTTTTTTCTTAATTTATTCTTTTCCATTTTCGAAGTGGCTTTCGGACTGATTTTCAACAGTGTGGCCATCCTGTCCGATGCCATCCATGACTTTGGAGATTCCGTTTCCGTAGGTCTTTCGTGGTTCTTTCAGAAGTACTCCAGAAAGGAGCCCAGCAACCGCTTCAGTTTCGGTCATCAGAGATTTTCTCTCATGGGCGCGCTCATCACAGCGACGGTTCTTCTTTCAGGTTCTGTTCTTCTTCTGACTCGCAGCGTTCCGAGACTGTTCCAGCCAGAGGAAGTCAACGCAGAAGGAATGTTCTATCTGTCTCTCTTTGCCATAGCGCTAAACGGCTATGCCGCATGGCTGCTCAGTAAGGGCTCCAGCAAAAACGAGAAGGTGCTGAATGTCCATATGCTTGAGGATGTTCTGGGGTGGGTAGGTGTTCTTGTAGTCAGTATCGTCCTTCGCTATACCGACTGGTATATACTGGACCCGATTCTGTCCATCATGATTTCACTGTTCATATTTGCAAAAACACTGCCTCTTTTCATTTCCACCATGCATGTGTTTCTTGAAGGCGTACCCTCTCATGTGGATCTAAACCGGCTGGAACAAGACATTTTGAAAATAGAATTCGTCCATGCGGTTTCCCATCTCCATATCTGGTCCATTGATGGTGAGGAGAATGCCATGAATGTTACGCTGTTTGTCTCTACTGATGATCAGAAAAAGATTGAGAAAATAAAAGATGCAGTCCGTTTCCTGACAAAGGAGCTTCGGGTAAGTCATTCGACCATCGAAATCATAAGTGACATGAAGAAATATGTAAAGCAGGACTGACAAAGCAGAAAGATTTTATGGCTTCTGCCCTCACAAAACAAGATTTTAAATACCGTAAGCCTTTAAGGCAAAAATGAAGAGGAGTAAAGCTGCACTCATGCAGCCCGCTCCTCTTCATCTGTTTAAAGAGACATAATTCTTCGTTCTGATTTTAAGTCATAGCGGTTCTTTCCCATTCTCCATTTCCGAACGCTTCCTTCCTTCTTCGGACAGGATCATCCTATCGTTTCTGGTGAAGTTCCTGATGCTTTTCAGGGGCCTGAAGCGCAGTGCAGACCAGTCTTCATCAATAGAAATCTGACTGACAGGTTCATAGCCGAACTCTCCGAAAATCTCCCATCCTTTGTCTCTTGAAATATCCGATCTGATCCTCTTCGAGGATTTTTTGGGATACGCCGCCCAGAGAAGCACATCTTCTGTCACGTTTTCGAAAATCTGGGGGGCAAGGCTTGTGATTTCCTCTATGCTCTGAAAGAATGCAAAGACAAAATCAGCCTTTCCCTCACTCAGGTCATTCCTCACGGAAAGCGTTTTCCTGATCTCCTTTTCCATCTCGCGGAAAGAATCCGGTGCATTGATGATGACCAGTTCTTTCTGTTCTCTGCTTTTCATCTTCTTAAGCAGTTCCATTTGCTGATCCTCCTTGCTGTTTAGACTGTTGTTTATTCTATCTATACCCCTTCACCGTTAAATGAGGGAATAAAGCTTTCGTCCTGAGTTTCGTCTTCCTGTACATATGCATTTCTGATGCCCATGAGCCTTGCGAACATAATGAGTTCGTCATATTCTTCCATGGTCACTTTCCGGTTCAGTTCCCTGAACTTCTCCAGTGTAAGAACAGGGGTATACTGATTCATGATGCTGATATAGATCTCCCTTCCATAGGTTTCACTGAGGTAGGTCAGGATGTCTTTCGAATCCGAAAGAAGACC
>DAMDIS010000035.1:8019-10020 GCA_032100885.1 Proteiniclasticum sp. | reverse complement strand
AAGGCTGAGGTGCCTTACAATGGTTCCTCTTGTGATCATACCGTCTGAATCGAATACTGGATGCCCCGTCTGCCGGAACATTTCCCTTAATGAAGCTTTGGCATAAATTTCATAGTCCGGACAGTTTGAATATTTCATGGCTGCTTCCTGATCCATATACTTGAAATCCGGAAGATAGACGTCGACTATACCCTCGAGGCTCTTTATGGTTTCCACCTTTTCATATCCGCTGCTGTTGTATACAATGGGGAGATCGAGCCCCTTTTCTTTTGCCATTCTGACCGCCTCTATGATCTGAGGGACATAATGACTGGGTGTGACAAGATTGATGTTGTTTGCACCTTTTTCCTGAAGCTCCATGAAGATCTCGGAAAGTCTGTCCACTGTGATGATCTTGCCGGTCTGGCCTCCGGCGATTTCATGATTCTGACAGAAGACACAGCCCATGTTGCACCCTGAGAAAAATACAGTACCCGATCCGCTCTTTCCGGAAATTGAAGGTTCTTCCCACATATGGAGGGCTGCCCTGGATACAAGAAGTTCACTGGTCACTCTGCAGTAGCCCTTCTGTCCCGAATTTCTGTCTGCTTTGCATTCTCTGGGACAAATGCTGCAGGCGTCCATTTCTTTAAATTTCATCATGATACGTCTCTCCTTAAAGTTTCATCTTCCGTGACTTTAATATACAGGAAATGAAGAAATTTGGAAATACGAAGATAAGAAAAGGACCCATAAGGGTCCAGTAAAAAAAGCGTTATGAAGAAACATCAGTACAGCTGACTGATTTCAGGATCCTTTTTCAGAGGTCCATCATCAAGTCTTCCAAATGCTTTGAGGAGAAGAAGATTTTTGATGGTGAGGTCCGCTCTCCACCAGTTTCTTGAAATATGAAACTCCTCCTCATAATCTGACCACACCCAGTTGATGTCCCAGAACCCCTTAGGATTCAGAGTCTTTTCAAGATGCTGAAGCTCAGCTTCCATAGTTTCCTTCTGGGTTTTCATGAGCGGATGTTCCGGATTCTTAATAAATGCGGAAGGTCTGCAGGTATAGTCTTTCCAGTTCTCAGGATCTTTTTCGATTTCATTATCTTCCAGCTCATTGAGTCTTTCCTCGTCAAGGTATGATCTTATGGCTTCCAGGCAGATCAGATCATGCATGGACGTCTCAACGGTTTCCATAAACTGGGTTTTCATCTTTTCCATCTGATTCAGTGCCATCATATAGAGATCTGAATCATAATCTCCGAAGTCCAGGACGAACCGAAGAAGCGATGCTGTGGGATTGAAGTTTGTCAGTGTACCCTCTTCATCCGCACTCCACCAGGGGGCTCTTGGATAACGATTGTTTTCAGGAATGGAGAAAAGCCATTTGTCCTCTCTCCTGCCGTGACCTGATGCAAGATATCTCAGCATATCTCTTACCATGGGGTGCTTTCTGTCATGATGATCAAGCTCTCTTAGGATTTCTGCTGCTGTATTTGTGGTGATGGGTGTGGAACCCGGATTCCAGGAATCAGGTTCCAGTGCATGCCCGAATCCCCCATCCTCATTCTGATAAAAGGACAGCGCCTTTATGACCTTAGCCTTTGTTCCGTCTTCGAAATGATATGCCCATCTGGCCAGATCCAGCGGGCGCGCATTTCTGTAAATCCAGTTTCTTATTTCATTGAACTCATTTCTATCCATTTGTTCACTTCCCTATTGTACGAAGTATTCAGTATCTGAAATATTTGTCTTTGAACCATGAGTCATAGAACCTCGCAACATTGTTGTCTCTCACTTTTTCGATGAGCAGTTCAAGAAGTTCTTCCCAGGCCATAGGGACAAATCGGTCAGCATATGAAGGTTCAAGAATCTCTTCCTTGAAATTGATCGACTTCTCTCTGATCTCCCAGTTTTCTCTGGGGTAGATGACAATGAGATGGCTGTTTTCATCAAGATGTGCGATGCTTCTCATGAACCTGTAATTGTCCATAAAGTAAGCTTCACTCCTGTACTC
>DAMDIS010000035.1:6815-8009 GCA_032100885.1 Proteiniclasticum sp. | reverse complement strand
TCCCTTACGGCTTTCGAATCCCGAAGCATAGGCTCATAGATTTCTCTGTAGCGAAGAAGATACTCTTCATCCAAAGCTCTTCCGTAGCAGCCGTTGGTGTAGCTGGTTTTGATATATACTTCTTTCCCGGACTCAAGTTTCAGATAGAGATCAAAGCATGTTTTCCTCTTTTCGGTGTTCTCTTTCTCCGATTTTTTGCTGAAGGATATATGATCTGCATCATAAATGACCTCATCCTCTATTCCGGCAAGTGAGAGAAAGCTGCCCAGCTCCTGATGTTTGATCAGCGGATAGAAGAAGTTCACAGCCATGACCTGAGAAGAATTGAGATGATGGGAAAATCTGTTCCAGTTTACGGTGGAGAGAAATTTAGAACTGATCAGTTTTTCGGACACTTCTCTTGAGAAATTCAGCTCATAATACTTCTCCGGCAGAATATGATCATATTTTCTTCCCTTATACTCAACATTTTCACTTAGTCTCAGGAAATTCTCCTTATAATTTTTCATGTGACTCATCGCCTTAGTTCTGAAATCTCTGCAGTCAAGGAAAACAGATTCATATGCCCAGGTCAAGCTGATGGATGCCATTTCCTGACTCGGGAAGTTCTCTTCTGCAAGAAAGACAAGAGAGCTGTCTTCATGAAATCCTAGCTCCTCATTTCCCGGGTCTGCCATATCCATAAGCGCTCTGAATACCGCAGCCTCTTCAGTAGTATCCATATTTCTGAGCTGACTCAGATTTTTCACTGCAACAAGTAGAGGCTCTTCTCTCCGCTCGCCGGCTTCCCTTACCCTTTCTGGTGTCAGTGTCTGTCCATCAAGAAGGATAAACCCTCTTTCTGTCTTTTCTGCAAGCGCCTCAATTTCTTCGACGACTGCTTTCTCAAAACCGGATACTCTGATCACCAGAATTTTCTTCCGCCCAAGATAGCTTATCATAAAGTCTTCAAGCATCCGCTTTTCACTCTGCATCTTGCTTCGGTCATCCACTACACTTTTTTCATTAAGCATCAGCACTTTCTCCATCATATCCGATCCCCCTATTTATCGCATCAAGTAAACCATTACATCCTGTTTCCATTTTAACGCAATTACAGCAAAAAATCCTGAGAGTTTGATAAATTTTTAGAAAATACCGTAAATTTATGTAAGGTCTGTTTCGATGAATAAAAAAAGAGAGGATTTCTCCTCT
>DAMDIS010000035.1:2246-6788 GCA_032100885.1 Proteiniclasticum sp. | reverse complement strand
GATCTTTTTCATCTACCGATGCATTTCTGTTTGTTTTTTCCGGATCGACTCTGTCTTTAAGGTCTCTTTCGTTGTAGACCGGATCAAAATCATCTTCAGTGATCGGTGTATTGTCCTTTGTGGTATAGATGACTTCTTCGTCGTAAGCAGCTCCTCTTGGGGTTCTGTCCGGATCAAATGGGTCTTGTCTTTCGGTTCTTACTCTTGCATCATCCAGGTCTCGATTGAAGTCATCTTCAACATCTCTGTCATGAAAAACCGGATCAGGTTCATGTTCGTCCGGATTCTTCACCATATGATGCGGAGGATCGATCACTTCATCTTCAGTATACGTACCTGGTGTGATGATTTCATCATCTATGACCGGATCTTCGTAGGTTCCCGGATTTGTCGGTCCGTTTCCATACTCTTCAGCCACATACATGCCTGGTGTGTCAGGTTCATCATGATGTGGTGTCACGATGGTATAGGTTCCTGGTGTCTCTATGTCGTCGATAAAAAGATCTGGAGCTCTGTAAGTTCCGGGATTGTCTATGTGGTGCCTGATGTGTTCATCAACACCGATGAATACAAGGAATCTTCCTTCCTGGAATCCCTCATTGTACATTCTCGCTTTCTCTTCTGGAATGCCATAATGGGCAAGAGAGTTCACGAAATTATGGACACCCTCCCCATGATACACACTTCCGACCTGAAGACTTCCCGGTGTGATGGCCTGGTCATAACCCTTGATGGAATTGTAGTCATACTGATCATGAGTTACTACGGTGATTTCATGGGCATCAAGTCCCATATCCTTCAGATCGTTTATGGCAAGTATGGCCTCTTCCTCTGTTCTAAATGTACCAACTAACTTTTTCACAAGATAACACTCCTTTTATATTTATTATTGATATTTGTTATCTTACACTATAGCGCTAATATGAATACATTCTTTTACATTTTGGTGAAATGATAATGAAACATGTATGACACCCGTTCATATTTCTTTCAGTTTCAGTGGGTTACAGATTCTCTCTTTCCATCCTGAGCATCTTTTCCTTAAGATCAAGACCGCCTGCAAATCCCACGAGCTTACCGTTTTTTCCTATGACCCGGTGGCAAGGAATGATGACAGGTATGGGATTTCGATTATTGGCCATTCCGACAGCTCTGGATGCATTGGGATTACCCACAGCCTCTGCGATGTCCTTATAGGATCTTGTTTCTCCCTTCGGAATATCTAGAAGCGCTTTCCACACTCTGTTCTGGAATTCAGTCCCATGAAGCGTGAGCGGCAGGTCAAAGGAATGCCTTTTACCCGAATAGAATGCATTGATCTGCCTTTCGGTTTCTTCCACAAGCGCAGTCTTTCGTGTTTCTATTCCCATCACATTCACTTCACCGAAGTGGATATGCGTTATGCTGTTCTCCGATTCAATGACGGTCAGCGGACCGATCACTGTCTGAATGATATACATGCTTTTCATCTTGTTCCCCTCCATTCATTTCTAATAATAATATAGTCCATTCTCTTTCGATTATCAAAGCTTATGTGCGTATCCGTGTGATCAGAAATGTGAATTTCTGGTGCAGAAAAAAGGGCAATAAAAAAATCTGAACCGTTTCCGGCTCAGATCGCTTATGGTGGGAAGAACAGGACTCGAACCTGCGACTTCCACCTTGTCGAGGTGGCACTCTCCCAGCTGAGTTATCCTCCCATAAGTGCAGTTTTTGACTGCCTTCTTATTATAACAAAGAACTTCATTTATGAACAGAGTTTCTTTGAATTTTTGAGCAAGAATTTTTCCGATCCGTTTCCCTTAGGCCGTTACTTCCTCAGGTGCAGGCGAATTCGCCTCCTCGATGACCTACTCCCTGAAGCTGCTTTTACACCTTCTTCATAGATTTCAAATTCCGAACGAAGATAGCCCGGTAAGTCCCTTACTGCGACTGTAAATTCGCCACCTATGGCTGCGCATTCCGCCCAGAAGGAGGAAATTCGCTGTTAAAGGCACATGATCAGATGCCTGGAAAATCAGTCCAAGCATCTGATCATGTGTTTCTCTATTTCTTTTTCGCTTTTCTTCTGTATGTTCTTCTCTGGGTCTGTACAGGCTGAGGGGCTTCTTCGGTAACCTCTTTCCCTTCACCCTTAAGCGATACCCACATGGATGTGCCATCTTTGCCCTTGGTGTTGAAATCAAGGAAGTCGAATTTCTTCAGGAACTTCGAAAGCTTGGTGTCACCGTAATTTCTGACATCGAAGTCAGGGTACCTTTTCACGAGTCTGTTTCCGATTTCACCCATGTTCATGCTCTGGGCTTCCACTTCATTCATCATCTTATGGACGGTGGCCTTGATGACCTCAATATCCGTCATGCTCTTCTGGTCATCGGTCTTCTCGGTCTTGACCGGTTTCTTGCCGTTTCCGTTAATTGGTGATTCAAGGGTGCCCTTCTTTGTTTCCACAGGTACTCTCTTTTCCGATTTGTCTTCATGAGTATTCTTTTCATCAGATTCCAGAAGAACATCCAGATATTTAAACTGATTGCAGGCAGCGATGAAAGGCTTTGGTGTTTTCTTCTCGCCCATACCCACAACAAGCATGCCTGACTCCCGAAGTCTTGAGGACAGCTTTGTAAAATCGCTGTCGCTGGAAACAATACAGAAGCCTTCCACATTGGCCGAATAGAGGATATCCATGGCATCTATGATCATGGCTGAATCTGTAGCATTTTTGCCTACGGTATAACTGTACTGCTGCACAGGTGTGATTGAATTCTCCAGAAGAATTTCTTTCCAGGATGCTGTGCCTGGTGCTGTCCAGTCTCCGTAAATTCTCTTGTAGGTGGATACTCCATAATTGGAGACTTCATCCAGGATGTATTTTATGTATTTTGCGGATACATTGTCCGCATCAATGAGTACAGCGAATCGTTTTTCCTCTACCATCTGTTTCCTCCGTGTCTAGTTATTATTATCTTTATCATAACACGAAAACGATTATAACTAGGAATATTTTCTTTCCTCGCATAAATTTTATTGGTTAACCGGCATACAGCAAGACATCATTAATCTGGTTCTTAACAGAGATTTGAATTTTTGCAGTATATTTTGACTGGAAAAGCAATAAATCAAGAAATCCTCATTGAATTATAAGAATTGAGGACTATAATATCTAAATGTAGACTATAGACATTAAGAGAGGAGGCATCATGAATGGAATCTTACATCTATCTGGTTTTTACAAAAACCGGCACATGGCTGTCCAGGGTCATCGCTACTTTTTCCGACATGAAGTATGTTCATGCATCCATCAGTTTTGATGACAGCTTTACGAAAATGTATTCCTTTGGTCGTACAAATCCTGACAATCCCTTTTCAGGCGGATTTGTGGAAGAAGACCTCAAAGGAGGCGTTTATCAGAAGTATACTGAAGCCCGCTGCCTGATATATAAGGTGAAGGTCACGAAACTGCAGTATGATTCCCTCAAGGCGGAACTTGCAAGGTTTCAGAATGAGGCTGATAAATATCATTACAATCTGATTGGACTTGTGGGTGCAAAATTTGGTATTCCTTTAAAGCGGAAGCACCATTACTTCTGTTCTCAGTTCGTATCGGAACTACTGATCAACAGCAAGATCTACGACATCGACAAGGAACCGGAAATCATATCCCCCAGCGATCTTTACAGCGTAAGCAATATGGAACTGCTTTATGAAGGTTATGCATCGCTTTACGCAGGAGATATGAGCCTTGATCTAACCGAAAATCTGAAGACACCAGCAATAATTTAATTTTATCTTTATACTTAAAATCAAGATCCGTATTTTCAGATTTCACAAAAAAGTAAATCCTCATGTTTCAGGTGAAACATGAGGATTTACTTTTTCTTATACTATATTCTAAAGCTTGACGATCCAGTCGTGAGTATCTTCAATCTTACCCCACTGTATGCCTGTGAGTCCGTCGTAGAGCTTCTGTGTCACTTCACCGATCTTACCTTCTCCTACTTCGAAGGTTTCATCCTTGTAGGTCAGCCAGCCCACTGGTGATACCACCGCTGCTGTTCCTGTTCCCCAGGCTTCTTCAAGCTTGCCTGCTTTTGCCGCTTCAACAAGTTCATCAACGCTGATGAGTCTTTCTTCCACTTCGTATCCCCATGACTTCAGGAGTTCGATGCTTGACTTTCTTGTCACACCTGGAAGTACGGATCCGTTAAGTGCTGGTGTTATGATCTTTCCGTCGACCTTGAACATGATGTTCATGGCACCGACTTCTTCGATGTACTTTCTTTCCACTCCATCCAGCCAGAGAACCTGTGAGTAGCCCTTCTTTCCTGCCTTAACAGAAGCTCTGATTGATGCCGCGTAGTTACCTCCGCACTTTGCAAATCCGGTTCCCCCACGAACTGCTCTGACATCTTCGTCCTCGATCATGATCTTGATCGGATTGATTCCTTCAGGATAGTAGCTGCCAACAGGGCAGGTCAGGATGCAGAACAGGTAGCTGTCTGATGCATGCACACCAAGACCTACATCTGTTGAGATCATGAAGGG
>DAMDIS010000035.1:0-2159 GCA_032100885.1 Proteiniclasticum sp. | reverse complement strand
ACATGTCTTCATCCATTGCTGGCATGCTGACTCTCTCGCCTGATGCTGCCATTCTTCTGATGTTCTCATAGGGTCTGAAGAACTGGATTTCTCCTGTCTTTGTTCTGTATGCTTTCATTCCTTCGAATATTTCCTGTGCATAATGGAATACCATTGCACCCATATCCATTGGGATTGGCTCATGTGGGACGATTCTGGCATCATGCCATCCGTCCTTGCTGTTATAATTCATCAGGAACATATGATCAGTAAAAGTCTTTCCAAACTTAACCTTGCTCATGTCCTGCGGCTTCTCTAGTAATTCTTTTCTCAGTTCGATTTTAATGTCTTGTATCACAAACAACACCCCTTTTTTCTGGTTCTAATGACTTCATTATACCCGATATAATCTGATGTTCAACGTTTACACTACATTCGTCAGACTCATGAAAACTGCAGGAATTCAATAAAACAGAAGTTTTATTGACTGATTCACAATGATATTTCTTGTCAGGTGACAGATTTTAATCCAATTCCTTGAAGGAGTGCCTATTTACTATACTTTTTAATTGCTGAACAAGAACTGTTTTCATTGATAAATAATTAACCATCTGCAAGCATCTTATGATATCTGGATTGATTACAAACCCAGTATCAAACAGAAGAGACCGCCTCATTTAAACTCATGAGGCGGTCTATGAAAACTGTCAAATAATAATGCTCTGTCTATTGATTCTGCGAATCAGTATACGATCTTTTTGTTTGAGGAGAAAAAGAGATACCCCTCTGCCATGATAAAGAGAAGAATACAAACAGCTGCTGCTGCAATGACTGTAAAGTACTCTCCATTAAACCCTTCGTCACTGAGATGCTTGATTAGTATCCCTGCGTACGCCCAGATGGGTACAAGGCCGTAAGCCATATCTTTCATGTAGAACATGGTAGCGATGGCTATGGCGGCACCTACGGCCAGTATGATGACTGTCCAGATGACTTCTGAGATACCGAAGCCATTCCATCCGATATCTACCAGCAGCGCTGTCACATTTGCGATGGTTGCAACAGTAATCCATCCAAAGTAAATACTGAAAGGCAGTCTGACAAACAGTTTTTCCCGCCCACTTAAAGTCGCACTTCTTGTCAAAAGATTAATGAGTATCAGACAGATGAGTATAACGAGCATAATAAAAACGGATAACAGGATCTGTCCATAATGCCAGGTTAAAATCCATACTGCATTAGCAATAGACGAGACCGAGAAGAGAAGACCGATTTTTGTGAGAAGGTTACCGTTTCCTTCTCCTTTATCACTTTTAAATATGCCGAACTGATACAGTACGTACAGCGCAAGAAGAAAGTAGATAACTCCCCAGATGCTGAAAGTGATTCCGGCTGGAGCAAACAGATTCGGATATAAGTCAGATACGTCTCCCGTGCTGATATTGTTTATTGGAAGAATATTGGCCAGAGCATTCATAATAATCATGATTGCATAGGTGACTGCGACTAAAACCTTGACTGCAAAGGATGGTGTTTTCTCCTTCTGATTTATTCATTCGTTCAAATACGAAGTACTTATACTATATTAAGCATACTATAAAATTAGAGCCAGATGATGAACATCTGGCTCCATTTATGATTATTTAACAAATAGTTCGAGAATATGACAAACCTGAGCATCCTAGATGCTTCTTCAATCACAGTAACTCCCTGCATTACAGGGTTGGAATGACTTTGTTTACAAATAACTCTACAAGCTCCGGATCGAACTGGGTACCTGCACAGGCTTTCAGTTCCTTTATCGCTTCATCTTTCCCGATTGATTCTTTGTAGTTTCTTTTGCCGATCATTGTTTCATACGCGTCTGTAACCGCAATGATTCTTGCCAGAAGGGGTATCTGTTTCTCTTTGAGATTTCTTGGGTATCCTAAGCCGTTCCACCATTCGTGATGACTGAGCACGATCTCTGCCAGATGCTTATAATCATCCACTTCTTTAAGAAGCTGATAGCCAATTTCCGAATGTTTCCTGATCTGGTTCATCTCTTTGTCTGACAGTTTCTCCTGTTTCTGGAGAACATCCTTGGATACCATCACTTTACCGATATCATGAAGACTGGCTGCAAGCCTGATGTCCTCGATTTCCTTTGCAGAAAGGTTTATGGCATTAGCTAAGGCTTC
>DAMDIS010000034.1:13882-20903 GCA_032100885.1 Proteiniclasticum sp. | reverse complement strand
CGTTCAGTTTCTCCACCACTTCCGTGTAGAAATAATCCTTATCGAGAATGACCCGTCTGCCGTCGATGCTTCTTACTCTTATGACTTCCCACATATCTCTGATTTCTTTGCCTTCAATGGTATGTACAGGGAAAGAAGTTTCCTTAAGGATCTTCAGGCTGATGACCTCAGTACTGTGACTGTTCATTCCTGTACGTTTGGCCATTTCCTTGAAGCTGATCAGTCCTGCTACAGGGAAATCGAATCTGTTCATTTCAAGAACAAAGGATCCCTTGCCTTTGATTTTTCTGATGTAGCTGTTTGCGACAAGAAGCCCAAGCGATTTACGGACAGTATCTCTTGAAAGGTCATACTCCTCCATGAGTTCTTTTTCCGATGGAAGTCTCTGACCTGGTTTCAGGATACCATCCTCTATATCTTTTTGTATTTTGCTATATAAAGCTGAATATTTTGCCATACACACATCACCCAATCCATAATAACACGAGTATCACTGTCGCTCAATATCAATTACCAAAGATTCGTATGGTTTAATCAGTATTTTTCCTTCTCTTTCAGTGAATTCGTCATAGTTCGAGAGAAGAACCGAGTAGCGCCTGGACGAAAGTTCGGGTAAATCATATCGAGTCGGATCAAACAGCACTTCCTGATCATAATAGTTGCTGATCACAAGAACTGTTTCTTCCTCAAAACTTCTCAAGTAGGCAAATAATGCTTCATGATTTTTGTCTATAATCTTATAGGAACCCTTCTGAATGGCTTTGTTTTTCTTTCTCAGTCTGATGAGCTCCTGGTAGTATCTGAAAATGGAGTTCTCATCACTCAGGTCTTCTTCTGCACTGATGCCTTTCATTTTGCAGAATGGAATCCAGGGCTCTCCTCTGGTGAAGCCATGTCCTTCTTCCGCATTCCAAAGGACAGGTGTCCTGCCGTTGTCTCTGGATTTCGCCTGGAGAATGGAAATGATCTGGTTCTCTTCCATACCCGTTTCCTTGAGGATATGGTAGTAGTTGATGCTTTCCACATCCCTGTATTCTTCGATGCTGTCAAAATAGGCGTTGGGCATGCCGAATTCTTCGCCCTGATAGATATAGGGGATTCCGCGGAGCATATGAATCGAAGTGGCCAGCATCTTTGCTGATTCCATTCGGTATTTCCGGTCGTTTCCGAATCTTGACACCACTCGGGGCTGGTCATGATTGTTGTAGAAAAGGGCCATATTGCCATTATGCTGCTGCATGCCCGTCTGCCAGTGATCTAAGATCTCCTTCAGCTCCTGGAAATCAAAAGCCTTGAGTGACCATTTGTCTCCTTCATCGTAATCTACTTTGAGGTGATGGAAGTTGAACACCATACTCAGCTCATTCTCTTCAGGACTTGAATATCTGACGCAGTTTTCAAGGGTGGTGGAGGACATTTCTCCGACGGTTATGGTGTTTTCGACTCTGCCGAAGGTTTCCCGGTTCATCTCTTTCAGATACTCGTGGACACGATGTCCATCGGTATAAAATCTTCTGCCGTCTCCAATATGGTCGTCTTCATAGACTTCTGGTTTTGAAATGAGATTCACCACATCGAATCTGAATCCGCTGACGCCCTTATCCAGCCAGAACCTTACAATGTCAAACAGTTCCTTTCTCACCTCTTCATTTTCCCAGTTGAGATCAGCCTGGGTTCTGTCAAAGAGATGCAGATAATACTCGTCAAGGTGGGGGACATATTCCCAGGCGTTTCCGCCGAATTTTGAAACCCAGTTGGTAGGGGGCATACCATCTTTACCCTTTTTGAAGATATAGTAGTCCTTATACTTAGGATCTCCCTTCAGAGCCTTCTGAAACCATTCATGTGAAATGGAAGAGTGATTAAACACCATGTCGAGCATGATGCCTAATCCTCTCTTCTTTGCTTCGGAAATGAGATGAGTCAGGTCATCCATTGTTCCAAAGATCGGATCCACCTTATAATAGTCGGCTACATCATAGCCATTGTCATTCATCGGAGATTCAAATACAGGAGTAAGCCACAGGTAATCCACACCCAGTTCCTTCATATAATCCAGTTTACTGGTGATTCCCGGTATGTCGCCAAGACCATCGCTGTTGGAATCCATAAAGGATCTGACATAAATCTGATAGATGACCTTGTCGTCAAAGTTATTCAAGTGCTTTCCCTCCTTTATTTTTTAGAAATACTTCAGTTTAAGATCCATACCCTTACCTTTAAGAATATTCCTTTTGTCGAAGAATATGGTCAGAAGGAACGGTACAACAATGGCTATGATCATACAGAGAATAAAGATGACCATATACTTGGACTGTATGGACAGGAATCCGGGTATACCACCTACACCGATGGAGTTCGCCATAACTCCTGAGCTTACGGAAAGGATGGCGGCCAGTGCGGAACCGATCATTGCAGCAACAAACGGATAGATATACTTGATGTTGATACCGAACATGGCCGGTTCAGTTACACCCATATAGCAGGAAATGGCTGCAGGAATCGATACCTGCTGCTCTTCCTTGTCTCCTCTGTGAAGGAATACAATGGCAAGTACTGCTGAGCCCTGTGCGATGTTTGACAGTGCGATCATCGGCCAGAGATTGGTACCACCGAACTGCTCCATAAGCTGAAGGTCGATGGCGTTTGTCATATGATGAAGTCCTGTAATGACAAGAGGTGCATAAAGGAATCCGAAGAGACTTGCAAACAGCCAGCCGAATGCTGAGGTCAGTCCTGAGTACACAACATTTGAAATGGCGTCGCCGATGACCCAGCCGATGGGTCCGAGGACTGTATGTGCAAGAAGTACTGTCGGTACGAGTGCGAAAAACGGAACCAGAATCATGGACAGGTAGTCGGGAACGATTTTCTTGAAGAACTTTTCAAGATAGACCAGCGTAAATCCAGCGAGCATCGCCGGGATTACCTGAGCCTGATAACCGATCATCTTGACCTGCGCAAATCCGAAATCCCAGAAAGGGATATCTGCACCTGCTCCAGCAACACCATAAGCATTTAGAAGCTGAGGGGATACCAGAGTGATTCCCAGTACGATACCCAGAATCTGGGTGGTACCGAATTTTCTGGCAACGGACCAGGTGACACCTACAGGAAGGAAGTGGAAGATCGCTTCACCGATGATCCAGAGAAAATGATTCACACCAGCCCAGAACTGGTACTGTGATGTGATGGTATCCTTTCCCCCATTAAGAAGAGGCACAGCATCGATGAAATTTCTAAAACCTAAGATAAGACCTCCGACTACAAGTGCGGGAATAAGCGGTGCGAATATTTCTGCAAGATTCGCAAGAAGCCTCTGTGCCCAGTTCATGTTGCTCTTGGCTGCCTGCTTTGCTGTGTCTTTGGATACGCCCTCAACACCGGAAACTTCTGAAAAATCATTATAGAAATTGGCTACATCATTACCCACGATGACCTGGAACTGTCCGGCCTGAGTAAAACTGCCCTTAACGCTTTTCAGGGCCTCTATTCCCTTGATGTCTGCTTTGGACGGGTCGACAAGGACAAAACGCATTCTGGTGACACAGTGGGAGACGGCGGAAATGTTCTCTTTTCCACCAATCAGTTCGAGCATCTTTTTGGCATCTTCAGTGTACTTACCCATTTTAATCCTCCTTCATTAACTTATACGTACAAGCTTGTTGACTTGAATATATCCTGTACGTATAGGTTTGTCAATACGTTTACATACATAAAATCTGTTATTTAAAAAACGTTTACAAAATTGAATATATTTTTATAAATCGAAAAAAGAGAACCTTTTTGAGGTTCTCCTGAAAGGGTCTTAAATACTGGTTTTCATAATCATTCTGATTTTTTTGATTCTGTTTTTGTCCACTTCATCTACAATGAATTTAATGCCGTCTGTTTCGATGATTTCCCCATTTTCAGGAAATGTGCCGAGGATTCCGATGAGGTAGCCACCGATGGAATCGAACTCTTCCGATTCTATGTGTGTACCGATGTTCTCATTCAGTTCATCCAGTCTGTAGGAACCTGAAACGACATATTCATTCTTCTTGATGGTCTCGATGTCCATTTCGCGGTCATCATCATATTCATCATCGATTTCGCCGACGATTTCTTCCAGAAGATCTTCTATGGTGGCGATACCCACTGTCCCGCCATATTCATCAAGGATGACGGAAATATGTGTACGGTTTTTCTTCAGCTCCTTGAAGAGCTCAGTGATCCGTTTGAATTCATAGGCATAATAGGGTTCACGGATGTATTTTCTCAGATCGAAGGACTTTTTGTCTTCATCCGAAAGGAACAGGAGATCCTTGACATTGAGGATACCGATGATGTCGTCGATGTCTTCTCCATATACAGGGAATCTTGAGAACTGTTCGGAAGCGACGATCTCCATGACTTCATCAAGGTCCGCATCCACATCGATGGCAGTCACATCCACTCTCTGGACCATGACATCCTTGACCTGAAGGTCACCGAAGTCGAAAATGTTGAAAAGCATCTCTTTTTCGTCCTCTTCAAATACGCCTTCTTCACTGCCCACATCAACCATTGTCTTCAGTTCTTCTTCAGTAACCAGAGGATGCCCCTGGTTGATGTTACCGCCGAAGAGTCTGATGATGAACGATGCTATGCTGTAAAAAATGATGACAAGTGGAGTCAGAATGACCATAAGGATTCCGACGGGTTTTGAGAATGCCATAGCCACTCGTTCGGCATACTGTGTGGCGAAGGATTTTGGGGTGATTTCACCGAAAATAATGATCACTATGGTCAAAAGAGACGTTGCCAGTGCAGTTGCATTGTATCCGAACTTTTCAATGGCAATCAGCGTTGTCAGGGCTGAAGCGAAAATATTTACGATGTTGTTTCCGATGAGCAAAGTACTTATAATTTTTGATGGATTTTCCACCAGCCTGAGCGTTCTTTTCGCTCTTTTGTTTCCTTCTTCTGCCATATGTCGAAGTTTGAGTTTATTTACTGCCGTAAATGCAGTTTCAGCAGAAGAGAAAAGTGCCGAGAGGAAAATTAGTACAATTAATAAAATAATCTGCCACGAACTCGGGTCCAAAAAAATCATCTCCTATAATTTCAAATTTTTATTGTGTTTCATATCAATAAGTTATTATAGCAAATAATAAAGAAAAGATAAAATCGGATTCCCGAAATTGGGGAAAGATGGCACTTTTTCTGGTAAAATGGGAAAAAAGAGGGGAGATGGGAAGTATGATCTACATCATAATGGGGCCATCTGGATCAGGTAAAACCGAAGTCGGAGAATATCTGAAAAGCATAGGCATCAAGGAACTTGTATCTCATACCACTCGGGCACCCAGGACGGGAGAGAAGGATGGAGAAGCCTATCACTTTGTAGATGAGCAGAGTTTTCTTGACGTGGACAAGGTGGAGGGGAGTATGTATGCAGGAAACAGGTATGGTGTCTCTCGTGAGGAAGTCGAAAGAAAGACCTCCGAGGGTGATGTCTTCGCTGTTACAGACATCAACGGCGCAAGGGCCTTTTCTGCTCTATATAAGGAAGACGTGCGGATAATCTACATCAGTGCCTCTCCAAAGATACTCAGAAAACGCATGAAGAAAAGAGGAGATTCCAGAAAAGCCATCAGAAAAAGATTCCAGAACTACATCAATAACAGGGAAACGCTTAACCGTTTCTTCTCAGATATCATTATCGACAATAGCTATTCCAGAAGAACCCTTATCCGCTTCGTGAATCATGCCATTAAAGTCATAAAATAAGAGTCAGTTTGATGATATGTTAAATAGTGTCTCATATTCAAACGCAAATGACATATAATATTTATTCTGAGTTCCTTTAAAGTTTAATCTTCGTTAACAAAAATCCGGAAAATTTCTGTTAATATGTTAGATAAGCAAGGAGGTTGGACAGCATGGGAAAACTCTATAAAACAGTTTTAATTTTATCGGCAATTATCTTCAATTTTACCACTCAAGTATGGGCCAGCGAAGAGATGTCAAAAGCTTCAATGGCGGATCAGTCACCGGACGTCTACAGACAGGCTTTCTATGCGGCAGCTGCGACCATATTCATCATGGGTATACTGTGGCTCATCATATTCCGACCAAAATTTAAGAGTTCCAATGAAGAGTTTTAAAGCTAAGTTAATAAAAATGATATAGAATAAGACCTGAGTGATCAGGTTTTTTCTTTGTTCGGATATTATGGACAGGATAAGCGATCCCAGGCAGTTCAAATAATTAATTCGATACAGATAGGTGATGAAGTGGAAGACCGTTTGAAGTTTCATGGAAATGAAAGAGTAAAGAGAGTACAGGAAATCAGAAGGCGAAACCGCCGTAAAAGAAGAATATGGTTCGGACTCATACTTACCCTTGTGATCGTGGTTTTTGTGACCTTTATGGATCAGAACGGGTTATTTGACATGTTTTTCAATAAAAAAGTCAGTTATACAGGTAATACAGAATATACAGAAATGAAATCTCCTGACGGCAGCGTCTCCAGAAAAGATCTGATCTCGTTGTCACAGATTCTGATCAATCATCCTTTTGCCCTCGGGCAGGAAGCGCTTGTTGAAGAAAAACCGGCAGGACCCATTGGCTCAGGCGGGTTTGTAGACTGGGTTTATCTCAATCTTACAGGTGATGCCTTAAGCGCCCGTAGCAGCGAATCCGGGCCGGTATCCACAAAGATCTGGCACAGCTCCTCACCGGTCATGGAGTCGGAGCTGAAGGTCGGTGACATCGGATTTTCAATGATTCCCGAAGGAAGCAAAGTCAATCATATCGGTATTTATCTTGGAAAAATAAATGGAGAAAACGCATTTATTCATGCAGGGGGTGTACAATATAAGGCAGCTGGACTTGAAGAAGGCAGAGTGGTCATCTCCCTGAACAACACCCTGAAAAGAAACAACGAAGATATGAGCGGAAGCAAATTTTCGCCATCAGCAGCCTCAACCCAGTTTGTATATTATAGAAGACCTAACCTAGAGTTTACGGATTAATGAGAAAGGTGTGAGAGAAG
>DAMDIS010000034.1:11024-13872 GCA_032100885.1 Proteiniclasticum sp. | reverse complement strand
CAGTCATCATTCTGCTTGGTCTTGTCGGATCAGTATTTGCATCTGTACTGATCTGATCTATAAACTAAATGAAAAGCAGTAAAATCCGGGCAGAGGTTCTCAGACCTTCTGCCCGGATTTTCTGTCCGATTATTTATATTTCTGTGCAGTTATCATCCTGTTTTGTCACTGGGGAAGACAAGTCCGATCTGCTTTCGGATTTCATCCATCACACCATGAACGGAAAGCGCCAGTTTTTCGCTGTTGACTCCGGAAAAGGATTTTCCAGACTTTATGGTTTTCACGAATTCGGCCGCTTCATAGTACATATCCTCTTCGTGGGTAAATGGAGCAATGACTTCTCTTCTCCCGTCTCTTAGAATGAGCGTGATTTCACCGGGGCTGCCGATCCTGTCGATGAGGATACTCCCTTGTTCACCCTGAATCTCAGATGGGAGCTTTGAATCGCTGATCTTTGAATGGATGACTACCGCCTCCATATCCTGATACTGCATGACAACGCTTCCTGAGCCGTCTACGCCGCCATCTTCAAGTATCGTGCCGACAGCTTTGATGCTGTCGGGTATGCCGAACAGATCAATGAGCGGATAGATGCAGTAAATTCCGATATCCATGAGAGAACCGTTGGAAAATTCCTTTCGGAAGGTATTCACATATTCTCCGCTTTTATGCCGGTCGTATCTTGAAGAATACTGACAGTAGATGCCCACATATTTTCTGATTCTGCCGATTCTTTCGAGATTTTCCTTCAATGAAAGGTATGCCGGCATGGTCAGGGATTTCATGGCTTCCATAAAGACAAGACCCTTTTCTTCCGCAAGGGCGATGACTTCGCTCAGCTCTCTGGAATTTGATGATGCTGATTTTTCAACCAGCACATGTTTTCCGTGTTCAAGGAAAAGCTTCGCCTGGGGTGCATGCATGGCGTTTGGGCTTGCGATATAAACCGCATCGATGAGATCTGAAGATGCAAGTTCATTGATATCTGTGAAGCAGGGGATATCCTCCCCGTATTTTGAGGAAAGCTCCTTTCCTTTTTCGGGACTTCTTGAATGTACTGCGGCAAGACTCATCATGCCTGTTTTCAGGGCCCCTTTTATAAAGGCATCAGTGATGAAACCTGTACCCACTGTTGCAAATCGGATCATTTGATCAACACTCCTTTATCATGTGCTGTACACTGTTATCTTTTCTTCTGATTTTATTATACATGAGAGAGGAAGAGAATGTATAACGCAAAAGATTTGCCGTTTTTTCACAACAGGGTCATATGGGGTTCAGAGATTATGCATATACTGAATGAATGAAGGAGGATGATGATTTTGGACAGTATAGTAAAAATCAACTATATCTTAGATATTCCATTCAATGAATCACTGAAAAAAGAGTATCATGATTTTCTGGATGACACCGGGAAAATCAATGACGGCTATAAAAATCATATCATTGAAAAACTCTTCAAGGAATCGGTGAAGGACCTGATTGATCATGTGCGACAAGAGTATCCCACCTTTGACGGCAAGTTCGTGCTTGAACTGAGAAATGACCGGGTCAAGGGGATATTCAAATCCTCATATCAGGTTAAGGCATCATTCGATGAGCCCCTTAGAAGAGAATTTTTCGAGCGGTTCAAGAAGCTCACAAACAGTGACGATCTGAGGGTGGAAATCAATCTGAACTGCATGATTTAAACATTGGATATAAAAGCTGCTGTGACCTGTATCGGCACAGCAGCTTTTTTCAGGTTTATTTATCACTGTTCCATGAGCTTAAGCAGAGACTGGAGAAAAGCGCCATCATCCTCTGGTGTCCGCTTTTTTATTTTTGAATAGATGCGTTTGTCCTTGCGCATTTTCTGATTAATGTGTCTACGATCAAGAAGCGTCATGATGTTGCCGTTATGGATGATGAGGCCGTTCTGATTGAGGATATGAGCCTCTCTTGATAATGCCATGGCAGCGAGGCCATAGTCCTGGGTGATGAGGATGTCCTCTTTCCGGATATGGTTTGCGATATAGTAATCCGCAGCATCGTTTGAGATATCTACTGTCACGACATCCGCGTAGTCATCTTCTATGACATGGGCATAGTTTTTGACAACTGTAACTGGAATTTTCCGCTCTTTTGCCTCTTTTATGGTGAGCTTCACCACAGGGCAGCCGTCGGCATCGATAAAAATACGCATAGTTTTTCTCCTAATCTTTCAATCGCCAAAATGAGCGGTTAGATGCTGTGATCTTCGAAGTATTTGAACAGGGCACTGTGATCTTCATTTCCCATACCGGCTTCACTCAGTTCCTTGTACATTCCGATGACCATCTCTGTTACAGGCATGTCGTAGTCCAGCTTGAGTCCTGTCTTCAATGCATTTCTCAGGTCCTTGATATGAAGATCAACCTTAAAGCCTGGCTTGTAATCCCCCTTAAGGATTTTTGGGGTCTTTGTTTCCAGAACAGCTGATCCTGCAGAGCCGCCTCTTATGGCATTGATGACACTCATAAGATCTGTTCCGGACTTTCTGCACAGAATGAGCGCTTCAGAAAGAATCGCAAGATTCCCGGCAACGATCATATTGTTTGCCAGCTTACAGGTGTTTCCGCTGCCTAAGGGTCCGACCAGCACATGGGAGCTGCCCATGGCTTCAAAAAGAGGTCTTGCACGATTGAAGTCCTCTTCGGAGCCTCCGGCCATAATGGCAAGCGTTCCCGCGATGGCGCCCAGGTCTCCACCGGATACCGGAGCATCAAGCATGTGGATACCTCTTTCAGCCAGTTTTTCTCCGATTTCTCTGGAGACTTCCGGCAATATGGAGCTCATATCGATATAGAGAAGTCCTTCAGATGCATGC
>DAMDIS010000034.1:455-11014 GCA_032100885.1 Proteiniclasticum sp. | reverse complement strand
CCAATCATGACATTTCTCACATCGGGTGAATCAGGAAGCATGGTAATCAGAGCATCAACACCCACAGCGGCGTCGCCTGCACTTTCCGCAGCAGCAGCACCCATGGAGACAAGCTCTTCAACTGAGGCCTTTGAACGGTTGTAGACCTTCAGTTCATGACCATTTTTTATTAGGTTTATGGCCATGGGTCTGCCCATGATTCCAAGACCGATGAATCCGACTTTCATGATGATCACATCCTATCATTATTTTTCTGTATATAGATGATTATATCACAGACCAGAATTGAAAAATCATACCGTTTACAGCAGCAGTTTTTGAATTCAGATATTCTTTTGTCACCTCCGTGTCATGATATTGTAACCCACTGAGGAAGGGACTTATCTATAATTCAATCTAGATTACTAATTTAACATTTTGGAGGAAATCATGAAAAAGAAACTTTTAGGTGTACTGCTGTCAGCTGTCATGGTTCTTGGTCTTGCGGCCTGCGGCGAGAAAGCAGACGAAGGCACTGCAGGCGAAGAAGTCAATGTTCCGGTGGAAGAAATCGGAGACAAGATTCTTGAGGATCTTGAATTTGGTTCTATGATCGAACTGGATGATGAGACGCTGATGCAGTTCTATGAACTGGATGCATCACTGCTGGAAGAATATGATGCAAACATTCCCATGATGAATGTTACCACTCAGGAATATTCGGTATTCAAAGTGAAGGACATCAAGGATGCGGAGACCGTTAAGAACGCCATCGACAAGCGTGCTGAAGCGGTTCAGAAATCATTTGAACAGTATCTTCCAGACCAGTATGAAAATGCGAAAAACTATTATGTTGAAGCAAACGGAAAGTATCTGGTATTTGTCATCCATCAGGATTCTGAAAAGGCAAAAGAAATCTTCCAGGGATACTTCAAGTAACCTGATCATAAAAAATTCCAGGAGAAAGCTTATATTTGATATATAAGCTTTTTTCAACACTTATCTGATTTTAAACTGCAGCTGAAGGAGAATGTTATGGTTTTTTCCAGTGCAACGTTCATATTCTATTTCCTGCCCATTGCCATACTTATCTATTATCTGGTGCCCATGAAGGCGAAAAATGGCGTTCTGCTCATTTTTAGTCTGTTTTTTTACGGTTTCGGTGAACCGGTGTATATCCTCATCATGATTCTGTCCATACTGATCGATTATTTCAACGGACTTCTTATCGAAAAGTACAGAGGAAGGAAAGTACTTTCCAGGGTGTTTCTTTCGGTATCAGTCATGGCCAATCTGGGACTTTTGGCTTTCTTTAAATATGGAGATTTCTTCATCACGAATATGAATCAGTTCTCCGGTACCAGCATTCCTCTTCTCCATGTGGCTCTTCCCATAGGCATCTCGTTTTTCACCTTCCAGACCATGTCATACAGTATTGATGTATACAGAGGCAATACAACAGCCCAGAAAAACATCATCACCTTTGGTGCCTATGTCTCCATGTTTCCCCAGCTCATCGCCGGTCCCATTGTCATCTACAAGGACGTGGAAATGCAGCTGTCGGATCGGATCATGAGTGTGGAGAAGATGAGAGAAGGCATCCTTCGATTTGTACTGGGACTTGGAAAGAAGGTTCTTCTTGCCAACAGTATCGGTGCCCTATGGGAGGAAATCAGGCTCATTCCCCAGGGGGAGCTCTCTGTTGCCACAGGCTGGCTGGGCATCATCGCATTTTCCCTTCAGATCTATTTTGATTTCAGCGGATACTCGGATATGGCCATCGGTCTTGGAAAAATCTTCGGTTTTGATTTTCTTGAAAACTTCAACTATCCTTTTATCGCAAAAAGTGTCACTGAATTCTGGAGAAGATGGCATATGAGCCTGGGTAACTGGTTCAGGGACTATCTCTATATCCCCTTAGGAGGAAACAGAAAAGGCTCGCTGATCACACTGAGAAATATCGCAGTGGTCTGGCTACTTACCGGATTCTGGCATGGTGCGGCATGGAACTATGTCCTCTGGGGCGGCTATTTTGCTGCAGTTCTTGCTCTTGAGAAATTCGTTCTCGGGCATATTCTTTCAAAGATGGGAGATTTTCTGAGAAGACTCTACACGATTCCGGTTCTCCTTATAAGCTTTGCGATTTTTGCCCTTGAAGATCTCACCCATCTTGTATACTATCTTGAAGTCATGCTGGGTCAGGGCGTACTCCTTGATGAGGCATTCCTTTACTATCTCTCCCGTTACGGTGTGCTCCTTATCATTCTTGTCCTCTGTTCGACTCCATGGCCGTACAAGGCGCTAAGAAACTTTACGTTCAAAAACAGAGTGAGAGACAGAGTCCTCACCGGTGCAGTCCTTGCTTTTGTGTTTATTCTGTCGGTATCATTTATCGTCGATGGCGCCTACAATCCGTTCCTGTATTTCAGGTTTTAAAGGAGGAAAACAATGAACTGGAAATATGACAGACAGCTGATGATTTTTATTCTTCTCCTTCTTTTTATTCCTGCATCATTCAATCTTCTGACGGATTCAAGAAGTTTTTCTGAGCTGGAAAACAGAGTCTTGTCCGGGAAAGTGCTATGGGACAAGGATCTTCTCCAATCAGGAATCCTTGCGGAGAGAGTGGAGCGCTATGTTCAGGATCAGTTTCCCCTAAGAGATGTCTTCATCAATCTGAAGTCCGATGTTCAGGTGCTCCTCGGAAAGGAGGAGAACAACGGTGTGTATCTGGGTAAGGATGACTATCTTTTTGCCAAGCCCAAAATCTACGACGAGAAAGTGCTTCTGGAAAACATCGCGGCGGTAAATGCCCTTTATGGAAAAATCGGCGAAAAACTGACTGTCCTTCTGGTTCCTCCTTCTTCCATGATCAATGAGGAGAAACTGCCTTCTTTTGCAGATTCGAAAAAAGAAAGTATTCAGTACCAGAGCATCCTGGACGGACTCGAGAGTGAGAGGAAGATCGACCTTCATTACCTGTTCCAGCTTCACAAGAAAGAAGAAATCTATTTCCGTACGGATCATCACTGGACACAGTACGGCGCTTATCTTGCCTATCTTGAACTTATGAACAGCTTATCCATGGAAGCTGTGGACAATACTGATTTCACTGTGCATAAAGCCGAAGGCTTTCTCGGCACTTACTACTCAAAATTCAGAGGCAGCTTTACAGAGCCGGAAGAATTCGTTCTCTATGAGAGAGAATCGGCTGATTTGAGCGTTGAGTATGTTGGAGAAAACCGGACAGAAAACAGGGTGATTTTCAAGGAAAATCTCAGTATTCATGATAAATACAAGACCTATCTTGACGGCAACTATCCCCTGATCAGAATCAAAGATGAGAATAAGAGCAGCGGCAAGAAAGTTCTTGTCCTTAAGGACTCCTTCGCCAATGCCATGGCACCTTATCTTTCGGAGAGCTTCAGGGAAGTCCACTATCTGGATCTGCGGTATTACAACCTAAGCCTCGAGGACTATATGAGAGAAGAGAGCTTCGATGAAGTGATTCTGCTGTATGGGATGGACAGTTTCGGTGAAGAAACCAGTCTCAAGAAACTTGCCTACTAGAGCGGGACCTATGCAAATCAGCACTAATCATTCTTTCTTCAGCGTGTTATGATAGAAGAAAAGAAGCTCAAAGCATAACCGACTAAATGAAGGGAAGTGACTCATGGATAGTTTATTTCGTCCACTGAAGAAAGCGCTGGTTTATGTGGCTTTTACTGTGATGGTCCTTTTTATCATCTTTGCAGTGAACCAGACGGCAGAGCTTTATGCTCTAGCAAAAGGCGTTCACCCCTACCTTGGATACACGGCACTTGTACTTGCAGGTGTAGCTTTCGCGCTGATTCTCATCGTGCCTCTTTTCGCGCTGTTCAGTTTAAGAAGCAGGCCGGAGATGCCAGGATCCGTCGATACTCCTGAATTTGATCGATATGTGCTGACCCTGAAATCAAGACTGAAGACTAATCCGTATCTTCTTGGACAGTCATTTGTCTTTGATGAAAGCAGAGAACCGAAAACGGAAGTCATGCGTGCGCTTTCCCTCCTTGATGCTGAAGCGGCAAAGCTGATAAAAAGAGGCGCATCCTCGGTGTTTCTCACTACGGCCGTTTCTCAGAATGGTGCACTGGACAGCCTTTTTGTGATTTCAAGTCTTGTGCGTATGATCTGGGATGTTGCGCACATCTATAATCAGAGACCCAGCTTCAGGGAAATCACCTATCTTTATGGAAATATTTTCGCCACGGTACTCATGGCAAGAAGCGTTGAAGATCTCGATCTGATGGACGATCAGCTGGAACCTGTAATCGCATCGATCCTCGGAGGAAGTCTCGGCAGTCTTATTCCCGGAACGGTATACGTGACCAATCTACTGATCAATTCCATCACCGAAGGCAGTGTCAATGCTCTCCTTTGTCTGAGGGTAGGTGCTATGGCAAAAAGATACAGCGGAAGCCTTGTGGAAATAGATAAGAAGGTCTTAAGGCGTTCTGCTTCAATGGAAGCCATCGGTCTGCTCGGAGGCATCATAAGAGACAATACCACCCATGTCATTCATGCCTTCGGCAATGCGGCCAAGGGTGCCACCAGAAAAATATTCAGAAGAAGAAGCGATCAGGATCCGCAGGAAACATAAAAGTTCAGTCTCCCATGCAAGTGAGGGGCTTTCTTTATGAAAAAAATAAATGACTGAACCGAAAGGTGATTTGCCGTTTGAAGCTCAGGCTCATCCATTGTAAAAAATTAACACAATCGCCATAAGTCTCTGAGTGCCCACTGATACTGGATTTTCAGAGGGTTTAGCTGATTTTGTTACCGCTCTGTGATATTTTTTCCCGGCAGCGTGATAGAATGATTAGACAATAAGAGGTGCTGACACACAACAACATAAGGAGGCGTACGCCATGAAAGCTGCAGATTTCATCCGCAGGGTAGTTGTCTCATTGTTCTGTCTGGTTCTTTTGGGCACATTTTCAGGCATTCATCAGCTGGATCTAAGCACATTTTCCGCGAAGCAGAATCCGGTTCTTGCAGGAGCCGCTGAAATAAAGGTTACTACGGCAAATCTCAATATGAGGACAGGTCCCGGAACGAGTTATGGTGTCATTACGGTTATTCCCAAAGGTGCACAGGTCAGTGTCAGCGGATACTCAGGTGACTGGGCAAAGGTAACTTACAGCGGAAAGAACGGATATGCGCACAGCAGCTATCTGAAGAATCCTGCTGCTTCAGTCCGTTATACAACGGCCAACTTAAATATGAGATCAGGACCGGGTACGTCGTATTCGGTAATCCTTGTGATTCCTAAAGGAGCGGAGGTTTCCGTTCTTGATTCCAGCAGCACCTGGTTTAAGGTGAGCTATGGCGGAAAAACAGGTTATGCAAGCTCAAGCTATCTGACATCTTCACCATCTGCTCCACCGCCACCGGCGCAGCTTCCAGTACGGTATACGACAGCGGATCTGAACTTGAGAACAGGTCCTTCAACAAGCTATCCGATCATACTATCCATGCCAAAGGGGTCTCAGGTGACCATACTGGATACCACCTATGCCTGGCCGAAGGTTAGGTACGGCACGAAAGAGGGATATGCAAGTCCAAGTTATCTATCCACAACGCTGCCCTCCACATCACCTTCTGGATCGCCAGCAGTAGTGATTAATAAAGGGAACAGGAGCTCTTCTGTAAAAAGAATCGCTCTGACTTTTGACGATTATGGAACTGCCGCTCAGATCAGATCGATCATGAACTCACTGGAAAGCTATGGTGCCAAGGGTACATTCTTCCCCAACGGTGACTTTGTAAGCAACAATCCGTCACTCATCAGAGAAATGGCCAGCAGAGGACATTCTGTGCAGAGTCATACCTATTCTCACAAAGACCTGACAACTGTAAGTGATGCAGAGGTGAGGAATCAGATGAGACTGTCTAAAAATGTCATCTATAATGCCACAGGGAAATATCCTACACTGCTCAGACCACCATACGGTGCCTATGATTCCAGAACCAGAACCATTGCCGGACAGGAAGGATACAGATACCTCGTCCTCTGGTCTGTGGATACCAGCGACTGGGCGACAACGCGTTATGGGGTTACGATCACCACCGACTATGTCATCAATACAGCAGTAAACAATGCTTCCCATAACGGGATCATTCTCTTCCATATGCATTCAAACAAAACAGTATCAGGTCTGCCGACGATACTGAAACGCCTAAGAGATGCAGGATATCAGTTTGTGACCGTCAATGAAATGGTCAACTGACAATCTGAAGAAATTCTCTACATAATCCTCTGCTTTGCAGGGGATTTTTTTATGATGGAACCATCAAATGACGCTTTAAGCATTCAGGAAGTGCTTCTGTGATGTCTGAAGAAGAGAGATAAAGCTCATGATAGGGTACTTTGCCGATTAGGCTAAGCTTGAAAAAATCCGTGAGGTGCTGACCGGAGGCTAAAATAAGCCGTGAGAATGAAAGATCCCCCTACAAGGTGCTGTATCAAGCATCCTGCAGGGGGATTCTATATTATCAGGTGAATATATCAGTTGAATATACTGAAATCTACATCCAGAAGGGGATAGCTTCCGCTTTTATCATCGAAGTGCCACCATTCACTAGGAAGTCCTGTGAATCCGGATTCGGTCATGATCTTTTCCATGTACTTCATGTTTTCCCTCGCAGTTGAATCACTTCCCGCATAATTTCTCGACGCTTTTTCTGAAAAGTCATCGTACCCTGTTGGCATGAGCACTTCATTTCCATCTGAATCCACTAAAGTGATATCCACCGATGCTCCTCTGTTATGTACTGAACCCTTGGCAGGGTCAGCCACATACCTGGGATTCGGAACCAGAGCCCAGAAGATCTCCTGTACGGATTTCGGCCTGTAGGCATCCCAGACCTTGATCCGATAACCGTCTTTTTCGAATCTTTCATTGGCCCTTTTAAGTTTCAGAGCAGTCTCCAGCCTGAGCAGTGCTTTGGCATCAGTCGGGTAGACCCTTGTTTGAGTAAAGTTGTCAGCAGTTGCATATTTCAGATCCACCACCACTGATGCATCGATGTCCTTGACCCTGACAAGGTTCTTAAAGACAAACAGTTCCTTCTTTTTCTGCTCTTCGAGAAGGGATTCTTCAACTAGAGCCATTTCTTCCAGAATGGTCGTCTGAGATTCTTCCGCGATTCTCATTTTTTCTTCAAGAGCAAGGAATGCAGTCTCAGACTCTGCCAGCATATTTTTCTTCTCATCCAGTTCAGACTGGAGTCTTTGATTGTCTTCTTCAAGCAGCTCCATGGATTCACTCAGTACAGCAAGTTCTGCCTTCAGATCGTTTTTCTCATTTACCATACGATAAATCAGTGCGGATGAAAAAAGCAGTACAAGTGAAATCACCAGAGTGATTATCCCATATCGTTTATTCGAGAACAGTTTATGATTCAAATCTTAATCCCCCAAAACTCTAGTATAACGGTAAATGTGTACCATTACTTGTTTCCATGTTATATCAGATGGGGTGGAAATTTCAATATATTATTTTTTGAAAATAACTATTGCTATATCAACATAATCTTTGTTATAATCTATAATTGTGAACAATATGGTTTCGACGAATTTAACAAACACTATAACATTATGAGATGTAGTATTAACATTTTATGATATCTATAGTATAATTGAATTAGGTACATTGATTTCACTAATTTGACTATAATGAATAGCTAATATAAAAAAGGAGACTACAAAATGAAAAACAAAGATGAGAAGACAAAGATCCTCTTCACAATGCCTGTTGAACTGAAAGAAGAACTTTCAAAGGAAGCAGAGAAGGATTTCAGATCACTGAACAACTACATCCTTTGGGTACTTTTAAACAGAAATAAGTAATATCTCAAAAAGATATATGTTGACGATGGATCAGGTGCAAACCTGATCCATTTTCTCGTTTTCAGGAATTCTTTCAGTATAAAGCCTCAACCCTTAAAATCTGCTGAATTAAACGTTTTGTAAAGCTTTATATAAGGGATATGATTTATGATGAGCAGAGTGATCTTTCGGAGGTAATCTATGAAAATTGAATGGAACAGAAAATATACCACCATTGCGGTGTACGCATTTATCGTCCTTGCTTCTGCCGGACTGTTTTTTATCATCCTGTCTGGCCTGAGTGAATTCACCCGTGCCATAGGCAGTTACATTTCCATCCTGTATCCTTTTCTCTACGGATTTGTCATCGCCTACATCCTCAATTTCTTTATGATCTTTGCAGAAAAGTGGCTGAATAGGACCCCTCTGAAAAAAGAGAAGTTTAAGCAGCCAAGAAAAGTGCTGGCACTTATCCTGGCTTATTTTTTTGCCGCAGCATTTATCGCGCTCTTTCTGGCATTTATTCTTCCTCAGCTGATCTCAAGCATCACTGGTCTTGTGAGAGAACTGCCAAGATATATCCAGAACATCAGCGAGTTCATCAGTCAGCTTTCGGAGACCTATACCCTTGATCCGAGAATCGTCGGATTCCTCAATGAGAGATGGATCGAACTTGGTGATTCCCTGAACAGTCTTGCTAAGGATATTCTGCCCATGACTCTGGAATTCTTGAGAAATACGGCCATGTCCATATGGAATATTTTTCTGGGTATCGTCATTTCACTTTATCTTCTTGCAGATAAAACGAAGTTTGCGGCAACAGGGAAAAAGCTCATCTACGGTCTGCTCAATCCTTACCATGCAGCAAAGGTTCTTGAACTTCTGAGCAGAACGCAGCGGATTTTCAGCAAGTTTCTTGTGGGAAAGGTACTGGATTCCCTCATTGTAGGGATAATCGCCTTTGTTGCACTGAGCATCTTCAAGATGCCCTATGTCATTCTGATCAGCTTCATCATTGCAGTAACCAACATCATTCCGTTTTTCGGACCTTTCATCGGTGCTGTACCTTCTTTCATCATTATTTTCTTTGTTTCACCGATACAGGCTTTATGGTTCCTGCTGTTTATTTTCCTTCTGCAGCAGCTGGACGGAAACTATATCGGTCCGAAGATTTTAGGGGATTCACTGGGGATCTCATCCTTCTGGATTCTCTTTGCGATCCTTGTGGGCGGGAAGATTCTCGGGTTCGCAGGACTTATTGCCGGAGTACCTCTGTTTGTCCTCATCTATTCCATCATCAAGGAATATGTCGAGATGAGGCTGAAAAATAAAGGGATGCCCCAATCCACCACAGCCTATGAAACAGATGGATATGTTGAGCCTCTAGTGAAGTCCCGCGATTAGAATATCTCTCATGAACACTTATGACAGGAAAAAAAGATCACTTCAGCGGATGAGATGAAGTGGTCTTCTTGATATTCAATTTTGAAAAAAACGGAAGTTTTGCCGAAATCCTGACTCTTTAACGGAATGAGAAATCCATTGCCTATGGGAGACAGTATTTTTGCTTATTGACAAGAAGCTTGTAATAATTATAGAATCAGATGTGCTGAGGATATGAATGAGGAGGGTGAACAAGTGAAAAGCTATATGGTCAGGAAAACTTTCAACAACAATGCTGTACTTGTGACATCCGAACAGATGGAATATATCCTCATCGGAAAAGGAATCGGCTTCAACAAAAAGAAGGGTTCCATCATCTTCGAATCCAGCCTCATCGAGAATGTATTCATCCACGTGGATGAAAGCAATAAAAAGCAGTACGAACATCTTCTGGAAAACGTGGAAGAAGAGATATTCAAAGTGGCCGAAGACATCATCACGATGGCTGAAAAAGAGCTTGGAGAAAAGCTCCATACGGATATCCATTTCGGACTCATCGACCACATCAACTTCTCTCTGAACAGAATCAGAGAAGGCATCGAAATCATCAATCCGTTTCTTCTTGAAACCAGAATGCTGTATAAAAGAGAGTATGCCATTGCCGAAAAAGCGGTGGAAATTATCAAGAAACAGATGAATATCGAGGTTCCGGAGAGTGAAATCGGGTTCATCACATTCCATATCCATGGTGGAAGAATGGGTGGAAGAAAAGGTTCATCTCTGCAGTATGTCAAGGCGATCAATAAAATCATTCCCTATATAGAGGACAAGCTCGGACTGACCCTTGAAGAGAACTCCTTTGACAGTGTAAGGCTGGTTTCCCATCTTCGCGGTCTCATCGAAAGATGCTCCAGAGAAGAGGCAATCGAGAATGTGCTTCTGGACAGAATGAAGAAGGATTTTCCCTTCGAATACAAAATTTCTGAAAATATAGCCTTGATTTTGAATAAAAACATTGGTATAGTAGTTCCAGAAAGTGAAATCGGGTATATTGCCCTGCATCTTTACAAACTAAATCATACAAAACTTAATTAGCGTGAAACTGATTCGATCAGGCATGAGTTTATACTTAAGGACAAGTTCCATTAGAAATAATGGCGGTCTTTTCTTTGAGTATGGATTCATGCCTTTTATATTGCCCGATTTCAAAAAAATGATTAGGAGGAATTATCCATGTCCAAGAAATCCAAAAAATCCGGAGGCTTCTTTGCAGTCCTTCAGAAAGTCGGTAAATCCCTTATGCTGCCAGTATCTGTTCTGCCTG
>DAMDIS010000034.1:0-445 GCA_032100885.1 Proteiniclasticum sp. | reverse complement strand
TTATGGTCGCACTGTCCCGTGTCATCGAGCAGCTTGTAGGTGCCGAGGCACTTGCGCAGAGTACTGTACTAAAAGTCTTTGTGGATGTACTTTTCAGTGGCGGCCTGATCGTATTTGAAAATCTTCCACTCATCTTTGCTGTTGGTGTCGCCATCGGATTTACAGCAGGTGAAGCAGTTTCAGGACTTGCAGCTGTTGTAGGTTATGTGGTGCTCATCAAGGTGCTGGACATCATGTCCATTGCGCAGAACCTGGCTGACCCCATCAATATGGGTGTGTTCAGCGGTATCATCATCGGTATCATTGCTGCGAAAATCTACATGAGATTCTTCAAAACGAAACTTCACCCGGTTCTTGGATTCTTTGAAGGCAAGAGACTGGTTCCAATCATCATGGTCGTGGTTTCCATACTTCTTGGTGTCGCTCTAGGCTTTATCTGGCCACC
>DAMDIS010000033.1:16955-21096 GCA_032100885.1 Proteiniclasticum sp. | reverse complement strand
TTCTCTACTGCAAAGCTTATGATCGGAGGCCACACTTCTTTGAACAGCTCCAGGTTCTCTTCCACGGATTTATGCTGGTCCCGGCCGATGAAGGTGGTCACAAGATTGATCCCGAGCTTTGCACTGGCTTCGATAACCTTTTTAAGATGGGCGATGGTCATTTCCCGTACTTCAAGGTTACCGTCCATGGGGTTCGGATAGTAGGCAAGTGAGGAAATCTCCACTTTCTTCTTTTCTGCATAGTCCAGGATGTGCTTCACCTTTTCATCATCAAGGTTGTCCACATCGATATGGGTGACTCCGGCATAACGTCTGTCCGCTTTTCCTTGCGGCCAGCAGGCAACTTCCACGCATCCGTAGCCAAGCTCTCCTGCGATATCCATCATCTCTTCAAAGCTTTTATCTGCGAGTATCGCACTGACAAAACCTAATTTCACTGCTCATTACCCCCTGTTCTTTTCTATGGTTACTGTTTTACCTTCCTCATCCGATTCCTCACAGGCAAATACCGCTCTCATAGCGGACAGGATCTCTTTTCCGGACAGGATGGTTTCTTCTCCGGATAGGATGCCTTCGATAAAGGTGTCCATGACGCCTGATGTGGTCTGATTTTCATTGGTCTGAATGCTGTCCACTTCAAAGGTTTCCGTTTCACCGTTTTTCTTCATGATCTTCAGCGGGTAGGACGGATCATCAAAGATGTACATGATGCCTTCCGTTCCGTAGATGATCGTAGAATTGTCCTCGGGACCATAATAGGTCCAGGATACGGTCATGGTGCCAAGGACTCCCCCGCTCAGCCTGTAGATGCAGACCGCATTGTCATCCACGGAAATGAGACTTCCGCCTGAGCCTTTCTTGTCCAAAGTACCGAGCATGGCACTGACCTCCACAACCTTCTGCCCGGTCAGGTACTCGATGAGATCGGTCTTGTGGATACCAAGATCTGCCATGGCGCCCATGCCTGCAGCATCTTCAAAGAAGAACCAGACATCCTTACCTGGGCTTGAGCTCCACTCCTCCGGTCCTCCGTGGCCGAAGGTCGTCCTGAAAGTCAGGATCTTTCCTATGGCACCTTCCTCAAGCAGTCTCTTTGCCCGCATATGCGCACCGCTCATTCTCTGATTGTGGGCAATGTTCAGGACCTTACCCGTCTCTTCTGCTGTTTCCACCATGAGCTCGCTGTCTTCAAGGGTCATGGCCATGGGTTTTTCGCACAGGACATGCTTTCCTCTTTTCAGCGCTTCTACGGTGATCTCCGCATGGAGGATATTTGCTACGCTGACAACCACTGCATCAACATTCTCATCCTCCAGCATTTCCATATAGTTTTCGTAGATTTTCCCTCCGTATTTTGCAGCCATCTCCTCCGCCTTTGATCTTGTCCGGTTGAAATATCCTGCAATTTCCACATCTTCTCGAAGGGCAGCTTCAGGAATATGCCTGACCTGGGCGATCTTTCCTGAGCCTATGAATCCCAGTCTGATTTTATTCACTGATTTTCACCTCATTTTTTTAGTGCAGAGTAACTCTACTGATCTTTAAGTGACGTCCTTCTTCTGGAGAAGCACAGCGCCGACAACGATGAGTCCTTTGAATGCCTCTCTTAAAAACGGCGGTACACCGAAAAGATTCAGAAGATTGTTCATGACGGCGATGATGAGCATACCAAACACGGTACCGATGATGACACCCTTTCCTCCGCTCATGCTTGTTCCACCGACAACAGCCGCCGCAATGGCATCCATCTCGTTTCCGCTTCCGGCATTGGCAAAGTCCATGGAGCCGATTCTTGAAACCTGGATGATGGCTGACAGCGATACAAGAAGTCCCATAAGTGCATAGACTTTCAGTTTGACCTTATGAACATTGACACCGGAAAGCTTTGCCGCCCGTTCATTGGAACCCACAGCAATGACCTGTCTGCCGAAGGTCGTCCGTTTGGAGATGAAATAAAGGATCGCTGCTATGATCAGCCAGTTGATGATCGGCATGATCATGTAATTTCCCATCCTGAAACTTGAAATCTGAAGAAAAGGTCTTGGCACCGTCGGATTATACCCCTGCATGAAATGCTGGGTGACACTTCTGTAGATCTTCATGGCACCAAGGGTTGCGATAAACGGAGGGATTCTTCCCTTTGTGATGAGCAGTCCGATGATTCCTCCAAGGAATGTGCCGAAGAGAACACTAAGAAGCACCGCTGCGAGAAATGCCAGAGGACCTGTAAGACCGATCAGACCTAGAATTCCCTTTGGTCCGCTGTCAATGAGCATCATAAGGACAGCACCCGTTGCCACAAGAGTCGATCCGACCGCAAGGTCAATTCCTCCCGATATGATGACAAAGGTCATGCCTAATGCGATGATTCCGACACCTGCGTTGTTTCTCAGGATATTGATCCAGTTGTTGGTCCAGGAGATGAACCAGCTGCCGAAGGAATCATAGTCAAATCCCAGTGTCAGCGTCTGAAGAATGATCATGATGATCAGGGCGATGGCTGTGCTAAATAGAGGATCTCCTTTCCATCTTTTCAGAAACCATCCGAAAAAGCTGTTCTTTTTCACGTCTTTCTTCTTTTCCATACTTTGTCCACGCTCCTCTTTAGCTTAAGCTTCCGCCTGTGGCAAGCTTCATAATGTTGTGTTCGTTCATCTCTTCTCCCGTGACTTCTCCTTGGATGCTGCCGTGATACATGACAAGGGCCCTGTCGCATACCCTGATGATCTCCTGGGCTTCGCTGGAGAGAACAATAACGGCGATATCATCGTCGATGAGATCCATGATGATGTCGTAGATGTCTTCTTTGGCACCCACATCAACCCCTTGTGTCGGATTGTCAAGGACGAGGATCCTCGGGTTTGCCGTGAGCCATTTGGAGAGAACGACTTTCTGCTGATTCCCTCCGGAGAGACTGTTTATGGGATCGGTTTTCTTTTCCATCTTTATCCGAAGTCTTCCGACCTGTTTTTCAAATTCAGTGTCCTGGGTTTTTGTGTCGATGATGCCTCTTTTTGCGAATTTCGGCCAGGTCACGATGGATGCGTTCTCGTAGATATTCATGTCCTTTATGATGCCGTTCTCTTTTCTGTTTCTGGGCAGGTAGCCCATGCCCATTTTCATGGCATCCACTGTGCTTCTGATCTTCACCGGTTTTCCTTCCAGATACACTTTTCCGCTGTGATATCTGTCTGCACCGAAAATGGACAGGAAGAGCTCGCTTCTTCCGTCTCCAAGAAGCCCGGTTATCCCCAGAATCTCCCCTTTATAGGCGGTGAAGCTCACATCTCTGAAGTCATTGTCTTTTGTGAGATTCTCCACTCTCAATACCTCTTCTCTCTTTTCAATATGTCGCTGGAGCGCCTCTGTTCTTACCTCATGTCCTACCATGAGCCTTGCCAGGTGATCCGTTGATACCTCTTCAATCTTTCCTTCACCCACAAGAATCCCGTCACGTAGAACCATATACCTGTCGCAGATTCTGATGACCTCATTCAGCTTGTGGGAAATGAAGATGATGCCCACATTATGCTCCTTCAGTGTCTCCATCATATGGAACACCCTCTCGATTTCTGTTTCCGTCAGGGAGGTGGTGGGTTCATCCATGATGATGACGGATGCATTCATCATCATCGCTCTGGCGATTTCGACAATCTGCTTGTAGGAAGCATCCAGGTCTCTCACCATGGTTTTCGGATTGAGCGTGATGTTCATCCTGATGAACACTTCCTGTGTCTCTTTCAGCATCCGCTGAAGATCTAAAGTTCCGTACTTTGTTTTCGGTTCGCGGCCGATGAACATGTTCTCGTAGATGGGCAGATCGTTTATGAGGTTGAGCTCCTGGTGGATGAAGGCAATGCCCGCTTCCATGGAATGTCTGGGATCGAGAAACACCGCTTCCTTTTCATCGATGAGAATCTCTCCGCTGTCCATGGGGAGCACTCCCCCTAAGATATTCATCAGCGTCGATTTTCCGGCTCCGTTTTCTCCGATGAGCGCAAGGACTTCACCACCTTTGACGCTCAGAAAGACATTTTTCAGCACTTCATTGTCTCCAAAGGACTTATCGATATTCTTCATCTCGATTTGCACAAGAAATCACATCCGTTCTTTAAATGAAGAGGTCATGGCAATCCATAAC
>DAMDIS010000033.1:15855-16945 GCA_032100885.1 Proteiniclasticum sp. | reverse complement strand
TTCAGTTTTACAGATTAATATGGTGAGTTTTCGTCAAGATACTCTTCGTAGTTGTCACGGTCAACAATAGTCGTAGGAATGATCTTCACTTCTTCTACAGTTTCGCCGTCAAGGATGGATACTGCCATGTCTATGGCATCCATAACCATTGCAGGGCTGTATAGTGCGGACTGGATCCAGATGTCTTCATTCTCAGGCATCATTTTGAAGTATTCCTGCATTCCGCCGCCGCCAGTAACAACCTTGATGTCGGTTCTTCCGGCTTCAGTGATTGCCTGAAGTACCCCTATGGATGTTTCATCGTCCATGGAATATACAGCATCGATCTGAGGGTTGCTGGTCAGAATGTCGGCAAAGTCTTTCAGACCATCTTCACGAGTGAACTTTGTTGCATAAGTGATGATTTCCATCTCTGGTGCGATATCGGCCATGGTATCCACGAAGCCTTTCTTTCTGAGCTCAGATACCGAACCTGATGTAGGCACTTCAAGCATGACGACAGTTCCTGTTTCACCGATCTTTTCAACGATGTAGTTCGCACCCTGTACGCCCATATCTTCATTGTCTCCCGCAACACGGTAAACACCATCAGCATCGATTTCGATATCGAAGTTTACAACTGTAACACCGCTGTCAATGGCCTGCTGAATCGGCACTTCCATACCTTCCCACTGAGGGAATGCGACGATGGCTTCTGCTCCCCATGTCAGGAGGTCATCCAGCTGCGCGGTCATTTCTTCTGCATTTGTACTGGTCTGAATCTGATATTCAATTTTGTCGGAAAGCTCTTTTGCTCTGACTTCTGCATTGTAGGCAACCGCAGCTACCCAGCCATGGGTTACAGCCGGTGCCAGTATTCCGACTTTATATTTTTCCCCTGAAGCAGGTTCCTGAGGTGTTTCTTCCGGAGTCTCTGCGGGGGTTTCAGCCGGTGTCTCAGAAGGGGTTTCAGATGGAGTATCGTCATTCGTTCCGCAGGCAGTGAGGAGTGGTGTCAGAAGAAGAGATAGTGACAGAACAATACCTAGAACTTTTTTCATGTTAATCCTCCTAATCATTTTTTTATTGCCGATCCGGAAAAGTTCCGGAT
>DAMDIS010000033.1:9754-15845 GCA_032100885.1 Proteiniclasticum sp. | reverse complement strand
TATTTTACAGGACCCGATGACTCTCTGATGACGAACTGATGTTTAAGAATCAGATGTTCCCTGTCCTCATTCTTCTGTATACGGTCGTACAGAAGCTTCATGGCTTTTTCACCCAGCTTGTAGCAGGGCTGCTTTACCGTTGTGATGTAGGGATGAAACATGGTGGTGTCATCCACATCGTCAAAACCAGTCACTGTTAGCTCTTCCGGCACGCTTATGCCAAGCTCGAGTGCCGCACTTACCGTACCCAGTGCAATGGTGTCTGAAATACAGAAGACTGCCGTTGGCCTGTCTTTTTGGGACAGAAGCTTCATGGCTGCTTTCTTTCCGCTCTTGAACGAATAGTCGCCATCGGCATAGAAAACATAGTCTTCAGCTGTACCGGTCTTCAGTCGTTTGATGGCCGCTTTATAGGCATCCATGCGCTGCATCGTGGAAATGTAGCTGTTTTTCGAGCTGATGGTCGCAATTTTTGTGTGCCCAAGGGAAACCAGATAATCAAGAACTTCAGATGCCGCCTTGAAGTTGTCGATGGACACCCTGGGGAGATCTGTAACTGTATCGTATTCTGCGCACTGCACAACAGGATAGCTGTCCGCATACTCCAGAAGATGGGGACTGTCCACGCCGCTTGCAAGAAGTATGGCACCGTCTGCCCTTCTTTTCTTCAGCATCTCCATCCCTTTCTTTTCCTTTTCAAGGCTTCCGCCGGTGTTGAAAATCAATGCGCTGTAGCCTAATCTGCTGGCTTCGTCGCCGATTCCGCTCAGAATATGGGCATAGAAGGGATTCGTGATGTTCGGTGTGATGATTAAAATGACACGGCTCTCGCTTCTTCTGAAATTTCGGGCAAGGATATTGGGTTCAAATTTCAGTTTTTCGATGGCGGCATAAACCCTTTCCCGGGTTTCCTTCTTCACGGTGTCTTTGTCGTTGAGCACCCTTGATACGGTAGCCACTGACACATTGGCTTCTTTTGCTACATCGGATATGTTGACCATTTTTCCCCTCCTCCCCCTGTTTATTCTGCATGGAAACATATAGGCTTAACTGATTCATCAGATTCATTTCATTGTGTACCAAGGGAACCCTTGCTTTAAATCAAATATTCTGAAATGTAATGGATTACATTTTTAGTGTAGTCAATAGGATTTCTTTTGTCAACATCCTGAAGGCAACTTTGCAAGATTTAATAATTTACCATAGTGAAATTGAAAAAGTCATATGGACAATCTGTATACAGATGCCATACGACTTTAGCTCAAGTATATTTGATTTTTTCGACAGATTGCAGGCGCTTAAATCTCTTTCTCCTGCCTGCCGAAGACGATCTCCTCCAGAAGTTCTATGACCGTGAGCACCTGATCTTTTGTGACAATGCTTGACTCCTTTCCTTCTCTGATGCATTCCAGAAAGTGCGTCAGTTCGTTATAGAACATTCCCGTGGGTGGAAGATTGATGCCTGTGGAAACAAGAACCTTGTCTGTGATGTCGATCTTTCTTTCTCCCTTGTTCTTCTCATATAGGATGAGCCCATCCTTTTCTCTCACAAGCAGTCCTTTCTCAAAGTAAATCCTCCAGCTCTGGGTGAAGGGAAAATCCGCATCAAACCATGCGGCTTCAGCGCCCACATGAAGATCCTCATAGCTGTAGGTGAACCGGTACTGCTCCCTGTACCCGATTCCTTCGTTTCCCGCTGAGGTATAGCTGTATTTTTTAGGCTTCCCGAAAAGACTCACAATCATATCCAGATCGTGGATATGAAGGTCAAAGGGGATGACACCGCTCTTCTCCTTTTTAAACAGCCATCCGTCAGTGCTCCATCCGGGCTTGCCCGCGATGCGAAGAAAATAACCGTCTAGGGGTCTCCCCAGCTCTTTGCTTTTGACATAGCCTCTTAGAATCTCCATCTCTTTCGTAAACTGCAGAACGTGTGCCACAAAAAGCTTCAGTTTCTTCTTTTCTGCCAGTGCAAACATTTTCTCCGCATCAGATTTATGCAGTGCCATGGGTTTCTCCACAATGACATGTTTCCCAAGATTCAGGGCTTCCATGACGTTTTCCTTATGAAGAAAATTCGGGGTGCAGATGTCCACCACCTGGATGTCCTCGTTCTCCACCATCTCTTTTATGCTGCCGTAATGGGGAAGTCCCAGCTCCTTCGCCTTCTCTTTTCCCTTTGTGCTCGTGCTGACAAAAGCCGCCACTTCAGCATCCTCAATTTTATCGTAGTTTCTGTAGTGGACTTCGCCCATACCGCCAAGTCCTACTATGCCCACTCGTATCATATGCGTTCTTCTCCTTCTATAGAATCTCCTGTCCGTTTTTCGTCAGGTAGTCAAAAGATGTACGGACCGCTTCATGAACTTCTTCAAGATCCTTCGGTCCCTTGTCCGTAAATTCGATCTCAATGCTCAGTGGGCAATGGTTTCCGCTTTCTTCCAGTTTTAGAAGGACCATTAGAAGATCCAGATTTCCTTTTCCTATGGCAGGGAAATTCCATTCATTGTATTCTCCCGCCTTGTCCTTAAGATGCATGTAGCCGATATAGTCGATACAGGACATAAGATCCTCTTCAAGGTCTACGTTGCCGTAGAAAATGGCATTGGCCGTATCGTAGTTGATCCTTACCCGCTCCGAACCCACTTTTTCGACGATCTGTCTGAGCTGCTTTCCTGTTCCGTGCTTGCCGTGGTTTTCAAGACACAGAATGAGGTCGTATTCCCGAAGATAGGGAATGAGCGCCTTCACCTGCTCGGCCACCTCATCATCGCTCACTTCCTTCTTGTCCTCAAGATGCGCCTCTCCGATGGAGGACAGGATATAGCTTGCGCCGAAGAAGCTGGCCAGTCTCATGTTCATGATGAAGTCTTCGATTCTGTCCTTGTCCATGAGGTTTGTATGACCGCTGAGGGCAAAAGGCGTGATCCTTCTTCTTCTCATCTCTTCCTTGAAGTCCCAGAGTGCTTTGAAGCTCATATCCGGAAAGACATGCTCTGTCCAGCCTTTGGTCGCGGTCAGCTCCACGTGGGTGAATCCTGCTTCTTCCATGCCGTTAAAAGCCTCTTCCAGGCTGAAGCCGTGATAGGTGTTTGAATTGAGGGCGATGATTCTTTTCATTCCAGGTAATCTCCTTTCTCCATCGGTACATTTTGATTTCAGTATATCAAAAGCAAGGGCTTTTTTCAAAATACTTCGACAATTCAGTTCCCATAATTTCTGCCACAGATCTCCTCTTCTATTTCAGTGAGGAGCATGAAAAAGACTGAGACCTTAACTCAATAAGATCTCAGCCTCTTCATGATCCAGAGGCTTTAGAGCCTCCACCATTTTATGGTCAGTTTCATTCTGTCATTACTGCTCATTAGTTTTCGATGAGCCCCTGCTCCACGAGGAAATCATGGGCAACCTTTCTTGGCTGCTCCTGAAGCTCGTCTACTCTGTAATTCAGCTCGATCATGGTTTCGTTGGTCAGAACCTCTCCAAGCTCATCTAGCACGGGCTCGATTTCAGGATACTCCTCGAGCAGCCCGCTTCTTAAGATCGGCACGGCAAAGTATGGCGGGAAGAAGTTCTGGTCGTCTTCAAGCATCACCAGGTTGAACTTTTTCAGAAGTCCGTCTGTGGAGAAGGCATCCGTTACGTCTGTCTCTCCGTTTGTCAGGGCAAGATACCTGTTGGCTCCATTGATTCCGATTTCTTCACCGAAGCTGAATCCGTAATGTTTCTTAAGACCTACGATTCCGTCTTCACGGTTCAGGAATTCAAGTACGGCTCCGATTTTCAAATCCCCTGCGACGGGTGCAAGATCGCTGATCTTTTCCAGATTGTACTTTTCTGCTGTTTCTTCTGTTACAGAGAGCACATAGGTGTTGTTGAAGCTGAACTGCTTCAGTGCGTCGATATCGTACAGTTCTTTAAGATCAGCCTTGCTGGTATCATAGACCTCTTCCATATCGGAGGTTGGTGAATAGCCAAGGGTGTCTCCGTAGATGGTTCCGGTGTATTCAAGGTAAAGATCGATATTGGCGTTTCTCAGCGCATTGAAGGCCACCTGGGTTCCGCCCAGGTTTTCTTTACGGATGACGCGAAGATCCGTACGGTCTTCAATCATATCCGCCATAAGATGGGTCACGATGAACTGCTCAGTAAAATCTTTTCCGCCGATGGTTATGGTGTCTTTCGACTGACCGGCGTTTGCAACCGCAGAGACACTGAAGAGCACCACAAGAACTGCTGCAGTACCTGCAAGGAGTCCTTTCTGAAGGCTTCTTGATCTCTTCAGCTGAGCCTTTGATGTGCTGCCGGTCTGCTGAAGACTGATGGGGGTGACGAGCTTTTCCACTGTGCTGAACAGGGTATCCACAACAAGTGCCAGAAGTGCTGATGGAATTGCTCCAGCCAGGATCTGGGCGTTGTTCGTGGTACTGATTCCTGAGAAGATGAGAAAGCCGAGTCCGCCGGCTCCGATAAATGCGGCCATGGTCATCAGACCTACTGCAGTTACCGCAGATATCCTCACACCCGCCATGATGACAGGAAGTGCCAGAGGAATCTGCACTTTTAGAAGCACCTGGCTTTTCGTCAGTCCGATGGCTTTTGCCGCCTCCAAAGTACCCTTATCAAGGCTTGTTATGCCTGTATAGGTGTTCTTGATGATGGGCAGCAGCGAGTATAAGATAACGATGACGACTGCAGGTACCGAACCGATTCCGAGAAGAGGAATGGCAAGACCGAGAAGCGCCATGCTTGGAATCGCCTGCACGATGTTTGCGCCGCCCACGACTGACTTGCTCGCTTTTCTGAAGTAGCTGATGAGTATTCCGAGGGGTACACCGATGAGTACGGCAAGTCCCACCGCAATGGCTGTGAGTTCTATATGTTCAAGGGTAAGCCTTAAAACCTGTTCGCTGTTTCTTGTAATATACTGAAATACATTCATTTAAAGCACCTCCCCGTCTTCAAAGTACTGCTGGCTGAGTGTCGTGATGAGGCTGTTCTGAGTCACAAGACCAAGAAGCCTTTCCTTTTCATCCAGTACCGGGATTTCCGAGATGCTGTTCTCATCGGCGACTTTCAGAAGATCCACGATGGAATCCTCAGGTTTTGCCCACTGATAATCACTGATCATGATTTCCCTTACAGCGGTTGTTCTGTCTTTCACCTTGGCGATCTGCTTCGGTTTTACGATGCCCACCATCTTTCTTGTTTTTTCTTCCAGAACGATTATGCTGTTCACCTTGCTGTTTCTCATCCGGTCAAGGGCTTTGGCGAGGGTTGTATCCGGTGTGCAGGAAACTGCATTTTCGATCATGATGTCCTCTGCTCGGATATATTCCGGGGATTCCCAGATCCTGTTCTTCCCCACAAATTCGGACACGAATTCATTCACCGGGTTTTTAAGAATCATCTCAGGCGTATCGTACTGGATGATTTCTCCTTTATCCATGATGCAGATCTTGTCTGCGATTTTGATTGCTTCGGACATGTCATGGGTAACGAATACGATGGTCTTTTTCACCTTGCTCTGAAGGTTCACCAGCTCATCCTGAAGGGAGTTTCTGGTGATGGGGTCAAGAGCCGAGAAAGGTTCATCCATCAGGATGACATCCGGGTCCAGAGCGAAAGCTCTGGCTACCCCTACTCTCTGCTGCTGACCGCCGCTGAGCTCGTTTGGATAACGGTCGAGGAACTCTTCTTCAAGACCCACCATTTCCATCAGCTCCAGGGTCTTCTTCGTGATCTTTTCACCGTCAAGCTTCTCTACTCTAGGAATGATCTCCGTGTTTTCTCTGATGGTCATATGAGGGAAAAGCCCTGTCTGCTGGATCACATACCCGATATTTCTTCTGAGCTTTATGGGATCCTTCTTCGATATATCCTCACCATCTATTAAGATCTTTCCTGTAGTAGGCTTAATGAGTCTATTGATCATCTTGAGTGTTGTGGTTTTCCCGCAACCTGAAAGTCCGATAAGAACGACCAGCTGGCCTTTTTCAATCTCGAATGAGATATCTTTCAGCACCTGCACGTCCTTGAACTTCTTTGAGACGTTTGTAAATTTAATCAACTGCATTCCTCCTTGTTTATT
>DAMDIS010000033.1:7401-9744 GCA_032100885.1 Proteiniclasticum sp. | reverse complement strand
ACAGGAAATGCGACCAGGTCACAACAGGAAAAGTCAAAGAGAAGAAGCTTGAAGTCATCGACGGCTACACCATCAAGTATCATGCCAGCGGAAAGACCATGTGGTCAAAGGGAAAGATCATCGATGGCCAGCCTGAAGGATACTGGGAATGGTATCGTCCCGACGGAACCATCAAGAGATCAGGTTATTTTGAAAAAGGCGAACCCGTGGGCGAATGGGTGACCTATGACAGTGAGGGAAAGAAATACAAAACCACCAACAGAAACGGAAAATAGAAATAAAGACAGAAAGCATCGAGGTTCAACTTCGATGCTTTCTGTCTTCTTATCTCTTAAACTCTTTTATTTATCATAGTCTTATCTGGTTCTTCGGCTATTTCTTCACTTTGTAGATGGCATCAAGGATCGTTCCGTCTCTATACTCGGATACCGCAACAATCTCATCGGATCTTTCTCTTTTCGCAGGTAGCCCTGTAAGGTAGTCCGCGATTTCCTTCAGTTCTCTGATGTCCATGATCTTGAGATTTGTTTCTTCTTTCAGTTTCTTTATGAGATCCTGATGTCTTTCATTGATGGCGATTCCGCGATCGGTGATGAGGATGTCGATGGTTTCCCCAGGTGTCGTCACTGTGGTCACTTCATCCACAAGACACGATATTCTTGAGTTCACAAGGGTCGATACGATGATGGCAAGCTTTGCCCCTGCAGCAGTATCGGCATGTCCGCCGGAGCCTCCGAGGATGACCCCGTCGCTTCCAGTGGTGACATTCACGTTGAAATCAAGATCGATCTCCGATGCACCAAGGATGACGACATCAAGCTTGTTCACGATGTTGTCCGGGTTGTCGATGTTCGCATAGGTATTGGCATCGATTTTTACGTGGTTGTCGTTGACCTTTACAGATTCCACAGCATCAAGATTGAATGCCTGAACATCATAGAGCTTTTCGAAGTACCCTTCTTCCAGCATGCTCACAAGGTAATCCGTGGTTCCTCCGCAGGCGAAGCTTCCTCTGATGTTCCCTTCCTTCATGAGCTTCTTCACTTCAAGAGCTACAGCTAGGGATGTCCCTCCTGCTCCTGTCTGGAAACTGAAGCCTTCCTTTAAGAGACCGCTGTGCCTGATGAGCGTTGCCGCATCTCTTGCGATCTTAAGTCCCACTGGATCCTTTGTGATTTTGGTTGTCCCGCTGACGATTCCCTTAGGATCTCCGATGGAGGGCACCTTGACCACAAAGTCTACGAGATGTCCTGAAATCTCGGGTCTGTTTATGGTGTCATTAGTATAATCCGTGATGGCCACCACCTTGTCTGCCGCCTTGGCGTCAGCTGCCGCGTAGCCAAGCACGCCGCAGGAGGATGGCCCTTCTGATCCGGAGAGGTTTCCGTCCTTGTCTACCGCAGGTGCGGCGATGAAGGCAACGTCGATGTGGAGCTCTCCCTCAAGGATTGCCCTTGGCCTTCCTCCATGGGTGGACATGACGCAGATCTCTTTAACTTCTCCCTCACTGACCGCTTTAGCCACAGGTCCTGACAGGTATGAGGCATAGATCTTCGTTACCGTCTCGTCTCTGAACATGGGTACAAGAGTCTCATGGCAGGGAAATAGAGAAGTTGCGGCGATCTTTATCCCTTTCAGTCCTCTTTCATGAATCTTCTCCATGACCATGTTAAGGACCTTGTCTCCGTTTCTCAAGTGATGATGAAAGCTGAAGGTCATGTTGTCCTCAAGCTCAAGAGCATCTAGGACAGCATCAAGATCCTCCGAGAATAAAGGTTTCCTTCCTGCCTCTTTACGGTCTTCAAACCAGAAGTTCTTTACGTTCTTGAATGCACCCTGATACGGGTTATCAAGGCCTTCTCTTCCTATTGACGGGCATGTCCACCATCTTGCCTTTGTAGCTGAATACCCCAAGGCCTCTCTTTTCCGCTTCTTCCGCTTCGATGATGATGTTCATGGCTTCCTCGATTTCTGATGGTGTAGGTGAGAACACTTCATGAAGGGTTTCGATCTGTCTTGGATTGATGGCCAGCCGTCCGTTGAACCCTATGGATTTGGCAAAGGCTGTATCTTCCTTGAGACCCTCGAAGTCGTCGATGTCGGTGTAAGGCGTATCGATGGCATCGATTCTGTACGCTCTTGCCGCGGTGGCGATGGCAAATCTTGCGTATTCGATCTCCTTTGATCCTTTTGTTCTTCTGATACCCATGTCGCTTGAATAGTCTTCAGCGCCTAAGATGATGCCCTGCACTCTCTTTGAGCAGTCCAGAATATTTTTGAGATCAAAAAGACCCATCGCGGTTTCAATGATCAGGATGTAGTGTATTTTCTCCTCTATGTTGT
>DAMDIS010000033.1:6895-7391 GCA_032100885.1 Proteiniclasticum sp. | reverse complement strand
GAGAAGCTCCAGTCTTTCCACTTCTTCTTCAATGCCACGGACCGATTCCACGCCAGCTTTCGGAATGACGATGCCATGAGGCTTAGCCGGTATGATCTCGGCAAGGTCCGCCATGCAGTATGGTGAGTCGTAGGGATTGACTCTCACGGTCACCTCTACGTCCTGGAACCTCAGAAAGCCCAGCGCTTCTTTGACAAGGGTTCTGGCTGAGTCTTTTTCGCCGAGAGATACGGCATCCTCAAGATCAAAGACCAGTGTATCCGCACCCAGCACATCGGATGAGGTCAGCATACCGGGATTGTTTCCGGGCATAAAAAGTAAACTTCTTCTATTCATCTGCTCTTTTCACCGCCGTTTCTACCCTTGCACGAATGGTATAGTCAAGTGCTCCCTTGTCTTCGATATAGAGGCTGCATGAATCTACGCCCATATCTTCAAGTTTCTTCATTATGGTCTCTTCAATCTGTCTGCCGAAGGTTTCCTTCACCGTGCTTTC
>DAMDIS010000033.1:0-6843 GCA_032100885.1 Proteiniclasticum sp. | reverse complement strand
GCCGGATCCCCTCGCCTTCTCCTCTGGTGATGCGCACAAAGCAGTCATTCGACTGGAGTGTACCGCATACCGCCTGTTTATTAATCACCAAAACATATTCCTCCTAAGGTTTCTTTCACACTCTATCTTCTATTTCTTATTTGGTCTCTATTAAGCATCACATTGACTGACCTTTATAAAGTTTTCGACAGTCCTTATGAAATGTTCTCTGACCTCAATTTGGCTGTGCTTCATGGAGCGTACGCAGTGCACTGCGGGCTCACTGCAGAGGTAGCATCTGCGGGGAGAAAGGTCAAAGTCGCCTCTTGACCAGATTTTCTCCAGGCTTCTGATATCCATATCCACAAGTCTCCCCAGGGGATGTTCTTCCTCCAGCTCCACCGCTCTCTTCTTCAGATTCAGGGCATCCTCATTAATGAGAAGATAGACGATGATGCCTTCTTTTGTCGAGGTCGTCTCTTCATGAAAAGGTTGAAGATGTTTTCTCACTTCCTCTTCCATGACCTTCACGGCAGTTTCCGCGGCAGGATGCCTCTTATCCTCTCCGGGAAAGTTTGCCCGAAGAGTCAGGAGCGATCCGCCATACTTCTTCAGAAGTTCAGTCTCATATGCGTCTCTTTCTTCCCTTAAATCAAGTATCTCCAATCACTCATTCTCCTTTACCCCTGAAAAGATTCTATATAAATCTTCATGACGGGAACATCAGCTAAATTCTGCTTAGTCCCTGCTCCACCGCCTTATCCGCAACAGCCTTTGCTACGACCTTGGCCACCCGCTCATCGAAAGCGCCTGGTATGACGTCACTGAGCTCTTCGTCTGTGATGAGGGATGCGATGCCTTCAGCTGCCGCAAGCTTCATCTCTTCTGTGATCTTGCTCGATCGGACATCCAGTGCTCCTCTGAATAGTCCCGGGAAGGCCAGCACATTGTTCACCTGATTCGGAAAATCAGATCTGCCTGTGCCCACTACTCTTGCTCCTGCCTCTTTGGCATCTTCATAGGCAATCTCAGGCTCTGGATTGGCCATGGCAAAGACGATGGCGTCTTTCTTCATGGAGGATACCATTTCCTTTGAAAGGATCTTCGGTGCACTGACTCCGATGAAGATATCCGCTCTCTTCATGGCGTCTGTGAGAGAAATTTCTTCATCCGTACTGTTTGTGATCTCCGCAACTTCCTTCTCCACGAAGTTGTATTTTTCCATGTCGGTTTTTCGGAGCACGCCGTTGATGTTGAACGCGTAGATTTCTCCGATGCCAAGATCCTTCATCATCTTGATCACCGAGCTTCCAGCCGCGCCTGTACCGGACACCACAAGAGTGACCTCTTCCGGTTTCTTCTTCACAAGCTTCAGGGCATTGATGATCCCTGATGTGACCACAATGGCTGTGCCATGCTGGTCATCATGGAACACCGGAATATCCAGCTCTTCGATGAGTGCTCTTTCGATTTACACACCTTGGTGCACTGATGTCTTCCAGATTGATCCCGCCGAATGTGGGTGCGATTCTTTTCACGGTTTCAGTGATTTCTTTAGGATCTTTTGTATCAAGAACGATGGGAATGGCATTGACGCCGGCAAAGCGCTTGAAAAGTGCCGCCTTTCCTTCCATAACGGGAAGCGCTGCTTCAGGACCGATATCGCCGAGTCCGAGAACTGCCGTACCGTCTGATACCACAGCCACGATGTTTCCTTTCCAGGTATAGGTGTAAGCCATGTCCTTATTTTTTGCGATTTCCCTGCATGGCTCGGCAACCCCTGGTGTATAGGCGACAGAAAGATCTTCTCTGTCATTTAATGGTGCCTTGAGTTCAACGGAGATCTTTCCTTTCCATTCACTGTGCTTTTCAAGAGCCTTCTCATAATAATTCGTCATGATTCCTCCCTGTATCCGATTAAATCTACTTTATCTCATCTCTATTTTATCCCAAATAGAACTTTCCATATAAAGAATACTCTTTTTTGCCTGGTCATACAACCGGTTACACGGGTTTTCGCGTGTTTCATCAAGTTCGGGTGAAATCCCGAATAACCCTGTAAAAAACAGTGCAGTTCTTTGTGATTTAGTTAATAGAGGTCCATGCGAGAAAAACTGCAGATATTCAAAAGAATGAATACCTGCAGCAGAAATCAGAGCATATTTAAGAATGAAGTGCCGTTTTCAGGTTTTTCTTCTCCGAAATAGTCCAGCACTGTGGCACCGATATCTGATAAGGTCTGCCTGTGACCGATCTTGGCATTTTTCAGATTCTCCTTATAGATCAGCATGGGCACCATTTCCCGGGTATGTCTTGAATGGCCGACTGTCGGATCGTTTCCGTGGTCTGCCATGACGATGAGGATATCTTCACCATGAAGCTTCTCTATGATTTTACCGATATAATGATCCGCTATGCTCAGTTTCTCCGCATATCTTTCAGCATTTTCCGCATGCCCGCTCAGGTCAGTCTCCTGAACGTTTGTGCAGATGAACCCTTCTTCCATCTCATTCATCTGATGGAGCGTCTCTTTTAGCACTATTTCCGTATCCACGCCCGGAATACTTGTTCCGTAATCGTTAAATACGATATCCTGAACCTTTCCGATCAGCACGACCTTATGCCCGGCTTTGCCCAGGATTGTCGGTGCCTGCACGTCTGGATTGATTCCGTACCCTAAATGGATGCACTGATATCCGGATTCATAGACACCTGATTTAGGCGCATTGACACCGATATAGTGGTTATCCTTGCTTTCGATTGAACCGATGAGATTGTCTTTTGTCACATTGTTTCCGCCAAATGTGATGACTCTTGATACCTCCACTTCTCTGCGGACGATCTTAGCGATTTCGGTGACTTCTCTGAAACTGATATGATCCAGTGCAGAAGTGACATTATAAGCTTGGCCTGGGTCGGTTTCGATATTGTCTCCAACTGTCACATAGTCGTTCACAAGAAGAATCTGATTCCCTTCTCTTGTCACTCTTTCCACTTTGTAATTCTTCTCTTTGAGTTTCTCTTCCACTATATCAAGGTAATCCCTGAAAGGGGCTTTCTTCGGCAGTTTGGGATCCGTGCCCATAATCTCCTGATGACCATAGAAAGTGTCCGCACCGAAATGCATAAGATCGGACTTTCCGAAATTGGCATCCTTACTGAATTTCATCCGCCCGATCTCTTCACCCAGTGCATTCATCAGTCCAAGTTTCTCAAGATTCGGCAGATACAGCCCATCAATTTTCTCCAGTATGTGTCTGCAGGTATTGGATCCGATATCCTCGGGTCTTTTCTCTCCTACGTCCTTCATCGCGCCTATACCAAAACCGTCAAGAACAATTACAATAAATCTTCTCATCTCATTCATCTCTCTTTCGTTATCGTGTCCGCTTACATGTCTTCTACAGAGTTTCCCTGAGCATCGAAATAGCCAAGGATCTCATAGTCGTTGTTCTCAATGCCACTGACGACCGCCACATGACTTCTTGTGACAAAGATCTGCGTTCTGAAGGCCATGACCGCCGTATCCGAAACTTCAGTGTTTCCTTTAATGGTGAAATAGTAGTCTATATTGTCAGAAGAAGGTTCACAGATCTCATGATATTTCATCTCTTCCAGGGATTTTCCGATATATGCGCCTTCCACATGGGAACGCGGATAGTAGCCTCCGCCGTATGAATAGCTCATTTCACCCAGATTATGGGAGATTTCCGAAACATATACGATGGCAGGTTTTTCCTCAGCGTCATTTTCTTTATGGAATGGGGTTGTTCCAGTAAGTCCATGACCTGGTTCACCATGGGTGCCTCCCGCATCTCTGATCAGATCCAGGGTTCTCATTGAAGTGGCCGAAGGTAGATTGATGTCTTTTATCACGAGTCCTTTTTCTTCCAGAATTTCCCTGGCTTTCTTTACAGTACCTAAATTCGGTGTTTCGCAGATGTCCTTTGTCTCTTCATCAAACAGGAAACACGGAAAGGAAGTCAGGCCGCTGATTATGACACTTTTCAGCTTCCTTGTCTCTTCCACCACATGTTCAAGTTCATCAAGAAGAAAACCGCCGTATTGACCGGGATAAAGAAAATCCTTTTCCCCGATGACGCGAAGTGTGATGTTCTGTATAAGGTTCAGCTCTCCTGCGGCCTCATTGATCTCTCTGATTTTCTCCAGGGAGTAGGTCGTAATGGTATCGGGCTTTGAAGATATGATTTTTCTGAGCTTTGATTTCGGAATCTGAACGATATGTCCGACGTTTCCGATGTGAATGCCGTTTCTCATCATGACTTCCGCTTCTCTGTAATCCACAACAACTGCACCTGCATACCCTAACGACATGAGCATCTTGGCAATCAGAGGATTTCTTCCGATCTGCTTGGTCATGAAGTAGAGTCTGATGCCAAGGCGGTCGGCTTTTCCCTTCATTTTCTCAGCATTTTTTCTGATCATATCGTAATCCAGAATATAGGTATCCGGAGAAATCAGTCCGTTCTGATGGAGTGTAAATGCGCAACGGATGAGATTGTCATTCTCTTTAAGTGTCTTGTCTAAAAACATTGCCCATTACCTCCCTTCTGCATTTTCCATACTTTCCTTTAATATTCTGATGATCGTATCTGCTCCGCTTCTCATGGGATTAATTCTGATCATCCTTTTTTCGATATGCTCATCAAAGGCCCTGAAGGTCCCAGAAACTCTGTAGAACATCGGAACAAACTCATATTTTGATTCAGCTCCAACCGGATGTGGCGCTGCACCGAGCTTTTCCGCTTCAGCGAGCACTGCTTCCGATATTTCACTTTCGAACTCGACAAGCAGCACCTTGGACTGGGCATTTGCGATATATGAGGCTCTTACTCCGTGCACTTCACCCTTGTCCAGTCTCGCTTTTGTTTCACTGAGCACATTGTTCTGTATCGCAATCATCACAGGCGCATAGACCAGTCCACGAAGAACAGCCATGGCTTCATGCCCCTGTACCTGTCCTCCTCCTGAATAGTTCTTTCTGATCACTTCGTTGATGTATTTTTCCCTGCCGACAAGAATGCCGACACCCTCCGGTCCCAGCAGTTTAAAGCTTGAGAAGGCACTCAAATCTGCACCGGACTGGATACCGATTTCCCTTACCTTGAATATTGCATAGTTGTCGTCGGTGATGATTCTTATGTCGGGATTCATCTCCTTCATGATCCGGATGACATTTTTCATGTCGTAATGATCAGAAGGTTTCTGCCTTGTATATTGAATCAGTGCTGTATCTATTTTCTGATGAGATAGAACTTCACGGATCTTCTTTTCATCGTTGTAGTCTGCTTTAACCGTTCTGATGCCCATATTCTCAAAAGTGTTCTGCGTTGTAGGGTATACCGGTGCATCATGGATCAGGACCGTTTCACCCGGCCTGACGAGTGACTGGATGCCTTCTCTTAACGCTCCAGTACCGCTGCCTCGGACAAGAACCGCCTTTTCGGCACCGAAAATATCCTTGATGACATTTTCCACTTTTATGGTGAAGGACGGTTTGTTCTGCCCTTTGACCACACCTAAATCGCCCAGAGAGAGCACTTCGCTTCCTCTGAAATATCTGGTCGTAATATCTGTTATTCTGAACTGAAGCTGTATCGCTTCTTCGAGCGTCATGCTTTCCAATGGATAGAGTTTCAATTACCTCTCCTCCTGTAATAAAATTCTGCGGATATTGGATTCTGTCATATTCCTGATGTCCTGCCTGGAGATACCCGCTTCAACCATCTTAGGGATAAAGACATCCAGAAGATAGGCGTATCCGATACCGCCCTTAAATCTGAAGTTGCTCTTTCGTGTAATGTCCATCGATAGAAGCACCTTATGAGATAATCCTTCCTCGCAGATCTTTTTCAGCATTTCTACACGAAGATCATCGGGCTGGTAATTTTCCTTGCCGATGGTATCAAAAGCCACATTGACACCCGTTCTTATGATACTGAGGATATAATCCGCGTCACCGGAGAGATCCACATGGCTGATGATGATCTTGTCAAGATCCATCTTCCGGTTTCTGAACATCTCAACCTGTTCAAGTGCCATGGTCCCCAGGGATGTATGGGTAATCAGCGGCTTCCCTGTTTTTAGCTGCGCTTCAATTGCCGCTCTGAAAACCTTCAGCTCGCTTTCCTCAAACTTATCTACGCTTGAACCGATCTCGCCGATGATTCCTGCTTTGACGCCGGTATCTTCGATTCCGACTTCAATTTCTCTGACCATAAGATCAGTCAGCTCCTCTTCGGTCAGGGTATATACCTCATCAGGAAAGAAGGGTTCTTTGTAGAAACCTGTGGAACAGATGACATGGATGCCGGTGAGCCTTGCGACTTCATTCATATAGGCCACATTTCTCCCCATTCCTCTGTTGGTGAGCTCAATGACATTTCTTACACCTTTATCATAGAGCTCCTTAAATTCCTTTACGGTCTCCTCCATACAGTCAAGTCGCGTATCGTCCGTATTTTTTATCCCTGATAGATCAATTGCGATATGTTCGTGAGAATAGGTGATTCCCGGTTTTAGCATCTTTTGTTCACTCCCTTTGAATAGAACGTCCCAGCATTTCGCCGAGACGTTCTGAAATAGTTTAAGCTGGTATCTGATAAAGTCCTACAAGGTAAAGGATATTGATGATGATTCCTGTAGCGATGGCGCCAACTGGTCCGATGGCCATTTCAACGATCGGCTTTTTGCTTGTCTTGTTTAGAACATACAGTCCGATGACGATATATAGACCAAGTGCCTGTGCCATTGCATAAGCGGACAGCAGTCCACCAAGAAGAAGTGCCACTTCAAGTACCTTAGTCATGGCCGTTCTGATATTATCTCCAGCCTTCTTGATGC
>DAMDIS010000032.1:19031-21099 GCA_032100885.1 Proteiniclasticum sp. | reverse complement strand
CAGAAACGTCGCCTATGTTCCCCAGAGAATGGAAAGCTTCAACAAGCAGTTCCCCATAACCGTCGAGGAAGTCTATAAGATCCATCTTAAAGCCCTCGGACTTAAGGATATGGACCTCATAGACAGCGCCCTGGAAGAAGTATCCATGAAAAGCTACAAGAAAACCCTCATCGGAGATCTTTCCGGCGGACAGACACAGAGAATTTTCATCGGGCGTGCGCTTCTCGGCAATCCTGAGATCATCATCCTGGATGAGCCGTCAACGGGTATGGATCTTCGCAGCCAGAAGGAAGTGCGTCAGATTCTGAAGAACCTCAGAAAGAAAGGCGTTTCCATTCTAACCGTTGAACACAACATTTCCGCTGCCATCCATAATTCTGACTACATCATCAGAATGGGCGACAATCAGGGTGTGCTCTACGACATCAAGACATTCAAAACCAATATTCAGCACGAAGATGTAGACAACATGCTGGTCTTCAGAAAGGAGGAAATCTGATGCTGAGCTATCCTTTTATGCAGAATGCTCTCATGGCAGGTGCCATGATCGCGATCCTTTGTCCCATCATCGGAATCTTCCTTGTCCTTAGACGTTACTCCATGATGGGTGACACTTTAGCCCATTCCTCCCTTGCAGGTGTTGCCATCGGAATCGTCGTCGGGATCAGCCCTACCTTGTCCTCCGTGATCTTTACCACTTTGGCGGCAATTCTCATCGAATTCTTAAGAGACCGCTTCAAGCGTTATGCAGAGATCCTCATGTCGGTGGTCATGACTCTTTCTGTTGGTATCGCCATCATCCTGGTCTCCAGCGGACAGGCGAACACCAACATCAATCAGTACCTTTTCGGAAGCATACTCACTGTAACAAGGCAGGACCTTATCCTGGTCCTCGTTGTCACCATCATCACGATCCTTGCTGTAGCCTATTTTTATAACGAACTCATCTACACCACCTTCGACGAGGATGGTGCCCATATTTCCAACATCAAGGTAAAACGGGTAAACTACATTTTTGCGCTCCTCATGGGACTGTCCATATCCGTTTCCATCAGGATCACCGGTGTCCTGGTCATTTCATCTCTCATCGTACTGCCTGTGGCGTCAGCCATGCAGTTCAAGAAAGGATTCAGGCAGACCCTTTTCATCGCAGTGGTCATCGGACTTCTCGACATCATGCTGGGTCTTGTATTCTCCTATGTGCTGGACAGTGCCCCTGGAGGAACCATAGCCCTTATGAGTGTCATCACTATGGTTGGATCCCTTGTGCTTAACCCTTTCAATAAATAGCAGCTTTATGATGACAGCAGAAAATCCCACCAGCAGAAGTTACCTGCCGGTGGGATTCAAGCTATCTCATATCCCTGATCATTGATCGGGAAAAACTACTTTTTATCGTGGAAATGGTGGATTACTCTGTACTCAGGCAGTCTACCCACAAGAGGCCTGAAATATTTCATGGCTTCATCTGTAATGTTCATGCCGTCCTCTGTGACCATATCAAGCGGCATATACTTCACTTGGTTTGCAATATTGGATGCATCGGTTGATGTGTACTCCACTTCATAAGGTTCGTCGGATTTTCTGACCAGAATGGAAACCTTGCCCGTTTCACCGTCTCTAGCCAGAAGCAGCGCTCTCTCACCCAGCTTGAAGGCCTCTTCCAGATCAACCTCTGATGCCAGATGGAATGCGGATCTCTGCAGGGTGGAAAGTTCAAGCACCTTGACTCTTTTCGTGATGCCGCTGTCAGTAATGATGTTCTTGAGGGCATTTCCTGCACCACCAAGCTGAGCATGACCGAATGCGTCATGGGCATGTGCCTTTGTGGCGGCAAGGAACGATCCGTCTTCAAGTCTTACCCCTTCAGAAGCGACAATGTAGACATGGTTTTTCTCCTCATAGATCTTTCTGACCTTGCTCAGGAACTTTTCCTCATTAAAAGGCACTTCAGGAAGAAGAACGATGTCGGCACATCTTCTGCCGTTGTATGTGGCAAGAGCACCTGAAGCCGCAAGCCATCCTGCGTCTCTGCCCATGGTTTCTGTGATGAAGATTCCGTTATTGG
>DAMDIS010000032.1:17547-19021 GCA_032100885.1 Proteiniclasticum sp. | reverse complement strand
AGACCATGGAATCCAGGTAGCTCTCCAGAACACTTGTTGCGATATAGCGGGCAGCGGATCCGAATCCTGGTGCATGGTCGATGACCTGAAGATCGTTGTCGACGGTTTTGGGAATTCCGATGAAATTCATATCGATATCGTGCTCTTTTGCATAGGCGGACAGTTTTCTCACAGTATCCTGAGAGTCATTTCCTCCTGCATAGAAAAACGCTTTGATGTCATGTTTGGCGAAGATTTCAAAAAGCTTCCTGTATTCCTCTTTGCTGTCTTCGTACTCCTTCAGCTTATACCTGCATGAACCCAGTGCTGCGGAAGGTGTATGTTTTATGGTCTCGATCTCCTCGTCAGTGAGAAGATTCATGTCCACAAAGTCTTCCTTGAGAATACCTTCTATTCCGTTCAGCCCGGCGTATACCTTCTCGTAGACTTTAAGTTCATTGTTCTTGGACAGAAGTCCCATGACAGATGAATTGATGACGGAAGTTGGTCCCCCAGATTGAGCAATAACACAGTTTTTCATTTGCATACCTCTCTCATTTCTTATTTCATCCCTATTTTAGCATAGATGCAGGATGAAATGAACTGAAAAGGGAAGTGAAGGAAGGAGTGCAGTAAGCATCAGTTTGAATTAAACAAGCAAACATACTATAATGATCACATGCAGAATTTTCGCATGCTAAGGAGAGAAAACCACATGACTACAACCCAGACCCTCAAGAACCACAATATAAAAGTCACAAAACCGCGTGTGGCCATATACGAGATTCTGGAAAATGAGCTTCAGGGAATTGAAGCCGACTACATCTACAAAAAATGTCTTGAAGAAGACATTCCCATAAATCTCAGTACTGTCTATCGCACGCTGGAGCTCTTTGAAGAGAAGAACCTCATCGAAAAATACGATCTGGGCGAAAAGAAATACAACTTCAGTCTCATCAGGCATGGACATCACCATATCGTGGAATGCGATTCCTGCCACAAGGTCATAAACCTCGACTGTCCCATGAAACAGATCGAAGACCTCATCACGAAAGAAACAGGTTTCCATCTTACGGAGCATCATCTTGAACTTAAAGGAATCTGCAGAGACTGTATGGATAAAGGACAGAAAACCTCATAATCATAAGGTGTCACGCCATAATTATGGCAGGCACTTTTTTTGTGCATTTTTAACGATGTAACCTTTCTGAGAGACAAATTCATTGGAACAAATTTATGATGGTATTTAAGAAGCGTTTCATCTGAGTTCATTCATCTGGAGGAATATTTATGAAGTTTACACATAGATCCGCATTAACTGCCGTCATACCAGTAGTCACTGCACTTCTTTTATCTGCCTGCAGCCCTGTAGCCGTAAAGGAAGAAATAAAGGGTGAAGAGACACCGGCTCCTCAGACGCTCACCGTGAAAGTCAGCACAGAGACAGACCCCTCTCTTCTCGATCAGGTTCTTGAAAATCCCTATTCCGAGCTTC
>DAMDIS010000032.1:14623-17537 GCA_032100885.1 Proteiniclasticum sp. | reverse complement strand
GCCTTCATCCTGATGAAAAGCTCTATAACGAACTGTATTTTGCCATTCGGGAAGGAAAAGAAACACTGGACGTCAGCGGATACGACTTAAGTACTGAAAAGAAATGGGCAAGTCTTGATTCCATGTACTCGACAGTTGGTCTTGAGCTCTTTCATGTGGACTGAATGAAACTCTCACCAGATGGCAGACAGATCAGAATCACCTATGTGGATGATGTGGAAAAATTCAATGATCTGAATAAAATCTACTATGCCCGCCTCTCCCACCTCATCTACAATGTGCCGGAGGGTCCGACCCAGCTTGAGCAGTATTTCAGCATCTATGATCACATTGCTGAGATTTCCAGCTATTCAGATGATATGGACAACCAGCTGACCCATACCGCATCAAGCATCATTCTCCATGGAAAAGGAATATGCGGCGGCTATTCCATGCTGAATCATCATGTGCTGAAGAAAATCGGCATCCAGTCGGTCTATCTCATGAACGAACCTCATGCCTGGAACATGGTCACCATCGAAGGTGTGGACTATGTCACTGATCTTACCTGGGGCGCGGGAAACACCGGCTTTGATGACGACAATCTGAGACATATCCTGACAAGCACAGAGGAAAGAAACCGCACCCTGGAAAACAGCGGTTTCGGGGGGTCTACGGTTTATACCGGTTTCTACAGAGACGATATGGTCATTGCGGATGAGCCGGAGAACGATGAGTTTAATCATCTCTATGATCTCTACTCCTCCTATGCCCTGGACGCAAAAAACGGTCATCTCTACTACTCCGATGCAGAAGGTGTACACCGTAAAGACCTTAACGGTGAAAATAGAGTAACCCTCAGCACTCAGCCTGGAGAAGAACTCATCTACTTTGATGAATCCCTCTATTACATCAGTTTTTCGGATTCCTTCCTGTACAGGCTTACACCTCATGATGAACCTGAGCTGGTCTCAGATGAGTACCGTCTGTCAAAGCTTGATCTTCATAAAGGTATCCTCTCATATAAGGAAACGGGAGAAGAAGGAAAAGTCCGGACCCTTGATCTCAACCGCTACAAAATAGAAAGAAACGAGGCGAAAATTCTTGATGAAATCACCCTGAGACGTGAGGATACCCTAAAGTTTGTACTGGATTTCTCCTCAACAATGAATACAGACGGAGCCTTTCAGGAATTCATCGGTCTGCTGGATGAAAACGATCAGCTCATCCCTCTGAATTATATATGGTCAGATGACGGGAAAAAGCTGACCCTGAGAAGTTCAGAGCCTTTTACGGAAGTCCGCTCACTCAGACTGAGAATCGGTATGGATCTTCAGTCAGCCCATAATGAAAAACTTGAAGAGTCCCTTGAGCTGAAAATCCGGATTGCTGACTGACTTTAGAATCTTAAGCGGGTTTCAGATTTTTCTTGACGAGTTTCCCTGATTTACCTTAAGATATTAACATCCAGCAAGATCATCTGAGGATCTTATCAAGTATAAAGGCAGGTGAAACCCGGTGTAACGTTTCGTTATACCTTAAGCTATGGACAGAATCGATATCAGACTCATAGAGCTTCTCCAGACTAACGGGAGATGCTCCCTGAAACATCTGGCAGAAGAAGTATACCTCTCCACCCCGGCAGTATCATCGCGAATCGCAAGGATGGAAGAAGAAGGAATCATCACCGGGTACACTGTCAATGTCAATCCGCACAAACTGGGCTATAACATCAAAGCGTTCATCAATCTCGAAATGACGCCGAAACAGAAGCCCGAATTCTATCCCTTCATTGAAGCCTGCCCGAATGTCCTGGAATGTGACTGCGTCACCGGAAAGTATTCCATGCTCATATCTTTCTGCTACCCTTAATTTAACTTAAGGACACTGTAATCAGATGTAATTTTAGAATGAATACATCTGGAAAGGAAGGATTAGAATGAATAAATACGTCAAATTTCTCGTCATGATCCTGACATCGACTTTTATCATGTACTGGCTCATGTTTCTGAATGTCTATGAAGCCGGACATGTCATGTTCAGCCAGACCAGACTCTTTATGGCACTGATCATGGGTTCCGTTATGGCAGTTGTCATGCTCCTTTTCATGTGGAAGATGTATGATGACAGGAAAAAGAACGGCATCATACTTGGGGCAAGTGTTCTGATCTTCGGTCTGTCACTGTTTCTTGTGAGAAGTCAGACGACAGTGGATCAGGTGAGCTGGATGAAAGCCATGATTCCACATCACTCCATTGCCATTCTCACCAGTGAAAGAGCAAATCTTGAAGATCCCAGAGTAAAGGAGCTTGCGCAGGAAATCATTGATGCTCAGAAAAGAGAAATCGAGGAAATGAATCAGCTTATTGAAGAACTGAAATAGAATCCATGAGAAGAGCAGTTTTTGCTGCTCTTTTTTCATGCAGTGAAACTCTTCAGAGAAAAGTCATCAAAAAATAATCTTACATATGTTTCACCACATTTCCCAGTCACTAAAAAATATCAGGAAAATTCGTCATCTGTTTTACGATCAGCCGCAGCTGCTTAGTTTCAGAACGCATCTCCCCCTTGCGTATGCCCGTTCTATGTAGCTCGCAACATAATCAGGCTCAATGGATTTCCCCTGTTCAGCTATAATCACTGATCGAGATTTCAGTAAAAATCATCTCAGACTGATGTTTAATTTCCATCGCATTTCACATGAAAAATGTCTACCCATCGTCCAAATCCTTTTTAAACATATCAGTATATGTCGAATGATGCGATTGTGAAATCTGTTGATATTCAAGGATAAACCCTAAACTAAGTTATTGAAATATGATAGAATGAACCTGGTTACAAAAGAGTAACAGATTATACATAAAGATATTAGGGGGAAACCATGAAGAATTTCAATCTTAAGAAATTAATTGCGACTGCAATTTTAGCCTCAGTC
>DAMDIS010000032.1:13714-14613 GCA_032100885.1 Proteiniclasticum sp. | reverse complement strand
TACTACGGTTGTATCCGCAGCGGAAATGTCAGGAACAGTGACTGTCACAACAGGTAGTCTCTGGACTTATAACAAGGCTGACTGGTCTGCAAGAACACAGGTAGTAAACAGAGGAGAAACTTTTAATATCTCCGAGAAAATATCCGTAGCAGGCAAAGAGATGTATGGACTGACTAACGGTCTTTATATCACAGCAAACACAGCATATATTTCAGCAAAAGAAGTTGCTGTGACTAAAAGATATAAAACGACAACTGAAAATCTGAACATGAGATCAGGAAACTCCACAGCTTATTCAGTCATGCTGACCATTCCTAAGGGAACGAAGGTTGAAGTTCTTCAGTCTGTAAACGGCTGGGATCAGGTCATCTTCGGCGGAAAGACAGGCTGGGCTTCTGCACAGTACCTCTCCACATCCGCAGCTCCTGCACCGGCACCGGCACCAGCTCCTGCTCCAGCTGCAATTTTCAAAACGACAGTAAACAACCTCAATATGAGAACAGGAAACTCAACAGGACATTCCATCATCCTTACCATCCCGCAGGGAACAAAGCTTCAAGTGCTTGCTTCATCAAACGGCTGGGATCAGGTAAGCTACAACGGTAAAACAGGCTGGGCTTCCGCGCAGTATCTGTCCACATCAGCAGCTCCAGCTCCAGCTCCAGCTCCTGCACCGGCACCTGCTCCTACAGTCAATTCAAGATTCAGAACCACAACATCCAATCTCAACATGAGAAGCGGCAACACAACAGGTCATTCTATCCTTCTTACTATCCCCAAGGGAAGCAGAGTCGAAGTGCTCTCTTCATCAAACGGATGGGATCAGGTCATCTATAACGGAAAGACAGGCTGGGCTTCCGCAACCTACATGACTGTTGCAAGCAGCAAGGTTACAGGAG
>DAMDIS010000032.1:12851-13704 GCA_032100885.1 Proteiniclasticum sp. | reverse complement strand
AAGACATCATAAACTATGCAAAGACATTCCTTGGCGTAAAATACACATGGGGTGGTAACACACCTGCAGAAGGATTTGACTGTTCAGGTCTCGTCAAGTATGTATTTGCCCATTATGGTCATTCCACACCAAGAGTGTCAAGAGATCAGGCAAATCACGGCACAGCAGTATCACTTGACAGCATGCAGCCAGGAGATCTCATCTACTTCGGAAACGGAACAGTAAGTCATATCGGTTTCTATATCGGAGGAAATCAGATGCTTCATGCGCCAAAGCCTGGCCAGTTTGTGGAGATCAAAGACCTCTCATGGCACTTAAGCTATTACAGCACAATAGGTGCAAGAAGATACATGAACTAATATCGTCCCTCAAAAGAGGTGGAGAAATCCATCTCTTTTTTCTCGCTCTGCCCATGTCGTTCACTCTATATTATTGAAATATTAATAGGTCCTTGATAGTTGGCCGTCATGGCTATGCTATAATGAAGTCAGATAATTCGAAATATAAATAGCGATATCGCAATCAAGGAGGTTACATTGTATGAGAGGATTAGGTATAATCGGAACAATCATTGTGATACTTATCGTTCTTTGGCTACTTAATGTCATCTAAAGTTTGATAGAGCCAAAAAAGAGCAAGTCTTAATGAGACCTGCTCTTTTTTCATGCCTTTAAATTCTATCTTATGGCTTCATTTTTCTGAACGAACTGTTCAAGAAGAAGATCAACCATTTCGCCATAGCTCTTGATGCCTTGGGTCTGTCCATTGCTTTTCAGATAGTTGTCATTGACCTTCGTCGCCTGTTCGTGGACTTCTCCTTCATATGCCTTGTAGAAAACCCGGTATGCGGCAA
>DAMDIS010000032.1:11667-12841 GCA_032100885.1 Proteiniclasticum sp. | reverse complement strand
GATCCCTCTTGACGCCTTCAGAATAGGTGTCGTAAAGAAGTCTGTAGCTTTCTCTGCTGTCCCGATAAAGAGCGTTCATGGAGCTGATGAGTGCTAGAACCGTTCCAGAGTAACGGATGGAAGGATTCTCATGATAGCTGCTCACCGCATATGCCAGGTAGTTCGCCTCATTTTCAAAGGCGATCCCTCTCTGGTGGGCCATTTCGTGAAGCACCGTTGCCGGAAAGAGAAGATCAGGTCCTCTGGTATTCACATTGGCCTCTCCTGTAAAGGGCATGAATATTCCGGTGATCCCGGTATAGTTCAGCGCCTCCGAGGCAATGATGCCCTTGGTGATGCCGTAGGTGCCGGAAAATACGGGGTACTCTGCGCCGAAGCTTTCAAACCCTTCCTGGGCCATGGTGAAGATTTCCTCATGGCTCTCCTTTATGGTGAATACACCAGATTCATCTTCATGCACCGTTTCCCTCAAAAGATTAGCCTGCTCGATGAGCATCTCGTTTAAGGCATACAGCTCCTCATGCCCGTAGTTCGTTCTTTCCAGCGAAAGATACTGCCTTACCGACGCTCTGTTGTAGTTGAATCCGAAGACGAGCATGTACACCACATAAAGAAGCGAGATGTAGGTCACTGTCTTATAGGCAAGCCCGACAAATCCTCCAGTGAAGATCTTCACAACAAGCAGTACGATAAGGACAGCGCCCAGAAATACATTAAGATACACAAAAATTTCTCCAAGAGAGATGGGCAGGAGCCCAGTAACCTTGCTGAGGATTCTGATGAGGGTCCGGTTGACGGACGCAGGATAAAGACGTTCAAGCACCTCAGGGCTTGTTCTTGTCAGTCTGCCCAGTCCATAAACGAGCCCGGCCATGATGATCCAAAGATAACCTTCGCTCAGTATTCCTTTCTTTCTGTTTCTGATAATTCCCATGGCGCTCCCTCTCTATATGCATAAAATTCCTGATTGCAATGCTTAGATTTTATCATACGTATTATTTGTGGCATCTGTCAACAAATTCGTTCAGTTCTTCACAAAAAGTGATGCCCTCTTTTGCGGTATGCTGATCCGACCTTCATCACAATAAAAGACCCCAAAGAAAGAAATCATTCTCTCCTTGAGGCCTTAGCTGAAATATATTCGTCTTCTTTGCGGTCTAAATACCCTGATGAA
>DAMDIS010000032.1:9620-11657 GCA_032100885.1 Proteiniclasticum sp. | reverse complement strand
CCTTCGCTTTGCTTAAGGTAAATCACCTTAGCCGTAACCAGATTATTGAGATGATACGACACCGTCGCTGAGGATACACCAAGATTCTTTGCAATGATTTTTGTTGAGTTGATTCCCTTTGCAATGTTCATGATGACTTCGTATCTTGTCTTGTCTCCGAAGTTCTTGAAAAGCAGAACCCGCTCCTGGACCTTGTTGTCCTCCATTTTGGAAATGGCGCTGAAAATATTTTCGATTTTAAGCCCCCATGATATGTAGGGTTTCTCGTTGCCCGCATTAAGCATGACCGCAAATTCATTGACAACCGAAATGACAATATCCATTTCATCAGTCTGGAGAAGACTCTCGCTTACGATTCCATTGGAAACTTCACTCAGACTGTCCCCTTCTGTCTCACTGAGCCTTCTGATGAAGTCTCGTGCATAGGAATTGACCTCGTCTTTGAATTTCTCATAATACTTCTGAAAAACCGGGTGGATTTCCAGAATAGCCTCCTGATATTTTTCCACTGTCTTTTTTGGTGCCTGGGTAAATGACAGCAGCTGCCATTTGGCGTCGCTTCCTATGGACAGAGCATCCATCCATCCCATGATTCTTTCAGGGTGATCGACCAGTTCCTTTGCTTTCTCTTTTGATGCTTCCTTATCCTCTTCTCCTGTATCATGATCAAAATAGTCCAAAGCAAACAGCACATCATATAGTATTTCTTCCTCTGATTTCCTGAGAATGTCTGTGAAATAATCCGACACATCCTCATACCCGATTATGGGATTCATCATACCGAGAATCTGATTGAAATCATGATTCTCAGAGGCAGAATAGTAAAACGGGATAAGTTTTTCCTTAAATGGTAGTGCCATCTCCTGCATTTCTCTTGCAGTCATTTTGCTCGACTCCGGAATCAGATCAATATAATTTTCATCCTTCTTGATTAGCTCCTCTTCGTTATAATGAATCATCCCGGGGAAGGAAAGAAGATCATTGATATAGCTTTCTTTTTCACGAAACTGATACTTCAAGATTGCGCCTCCTTAAACAACATGAGCTTTTTCCTGTTCCATCTCCTGGTCAAGGAATGTTTTCCTATAGTATATCACGGCAAGCAGCATGATGACACCGATAATGACTACAGGAAAGAGCGGTTTCATGACATCAAGGCTAGCGCCAAGAACAACCTGTCCCACTGGTGCGGCAATGGTCATGCCAAGCCCCATAACGGACGCTGTCCGCCCCATGACTTCTTTCGGCACGATGGTATCGAAAAGTGTGCCAAGAGAAATGTTTGCCAGAGTGACGAATATCCCGATGATGAAGCAGAGACCGAGGATTGCCATAAATGGTACAGTATTTCCGGTGAACTGAAGAGTAAAAACTTCTGCTGACACCACTCCGATGGTCATAATGAGGAAGGATACGATGAAGAAGCTGTAAATCAGAAGCTTTCCGATGTGCACTTTTTTTGCGAATCCGGAGAAAAGCAGCGGGGTCAGCAGCATGGAGAAGGACAGTACCGAGGAGAATAAACCGATCTGCATATCAGATCCTCCAAGAGTCTCTTTCACGATATAGATCAGTCCAACACTGAACAGGGAGCCAAGGCAGAAATTGAGAATCATGCCAAGACCGATGATATTCTTGATAACCCTGCTGTTTCTGATGATCCCGATTCCTTCCATAAAATCTTTTCTGAAGTTTGCCAGGCTGACTTTATCCGGTTTCCTGTTGAATTTTGGAATCTCAATGAACATCTCGCTGATGGCGGACACCATAAAACTGACTGAGTTGATGATGAGAATCCCGAAGATTCCCGTCAGGCTGTATAAGACAGCGGCAATTAAGGGAGCGATCATCGTAAACACGCTGGTGATCATGGACTTCAGACTGTTGGCCTCAAAAAGGTCTTCTTTCTTTATGATGCTCGGCACCACTGCCGCCATGGCTGCACCGAAGAATATCTCTGTGATCTCGAGAAGAATGACCAGAAGGTAAATGCTGAAGATGCTCAGTTCACCGCTCAGGTAAAAATATACCGCATAG
>DAMDIS010000032.1:0-9610 GCA_032100885.1 Proteiniclasticum sp. | reverse complement strand
TAGCTTCCGATGAGCATGCTGTTGACCATATCCATGGTCACGATGCTTCTCTTTCTGTCGAACCAGTCACCGAAAACCCCGGCAATGGGCGAAAGAATGAGTCGAGGCAGTATGGAAATCGCAAGCATGGAAGCAAAAATCGTCGCAGAGCCTGTGATGGAAAGCACATACAGAGAGAGCGCAAACTGCTGCATATCGCTGCCAAGGAGTGAAACGGCTTTTCCCGCCATAAGAAGGGCAAAATTCTTATTTCTTAAAAGATTAAGTTTCATCATACTACCTCCGTTTATTCTGATGACTTTATTATAATCATTGAATTTATCGATGTCAATAAAACAATTAGATGATTATCTAATTGTTTTATCTATTTAAACTTATTTCATATTCATATTCACTAATGGGGCTTATGGAACCAAAGTTCCTTTACTTCGATTCCTCCTATCCCGTATAATAGTAATGTTGACAAGAGGTGAATAAAAATGATTGTAATATCAACCAATAACGTAAAATTAAGCTATGGAATAGATGTCATACTGAAATCCATCAGTCTGAGCATAAACGAAGGGGACAAGGTTGCACTCATCGGCGCGAACGGTGCCGGAAAGTCAAGCCTGTTCAAGATCCTGACTAAAGAGATTAAGGAGTTTGAGGGAGATGTCTTCATCGACAAGACAAAGACCCTCGGTTATCTTTCCCAGAACATCAATCTCAATCCCGATCTGACCATCTATGATGAAGCCCTGTCTATTTTCAGGCACCTCATGGATATGGAAGAGAAAATGCTCCATCTTGAAGAAGAAATGAAAAAGCCCTACGACGAGTCAAAGAATGAAGAACATGAAGCGACCATAACAGAATACGTGCGGCTTCAGGAAGAGTATGATCTCCACGGTGGTCATACCTACAAAGGAGAAGTCCATAAGGTCCTTAGAGGCCTCGGCTTTCTTGATGAAGAATTTTCAAAACGTGTGGAGATCCTTTCAGGCGGACAGAAGACTAGAGTAGCCCTTGCGAAGCTCCTTCTGTCCAATCCTGAGATCATCCTTCTGGATGAGCCCACAAACCATCTGGATCTGAGCGCCATAGAATGGCTGGAAGAATACCTGAAGGCCTATAAGGGAACCCTTCTCATCATTTCCCATGACCGTTTCTTCCTGGATTCCATCACCTCTCATACCTTTGAGATGATTAACGGTGAAATCTACTCCTATCATGCGCCCTACACAAAGTTTCTGGAGCTGAAGAAGAAGGATTATGAGGTCAGGCAAAAAGCCTACAAACATCAGCAGGACGAAATCGAGCGCCAGGAAAAGATCATCGAAAGATATCGTTCCTTCAATAGAGAGAAAAGCATAAAGGCAGCTGAATCAAGGCAGAAGATGCTGGACAAGATCGAGCGTATAGAAGCTCCGCCCAAAGCCCAGAGTCCCTACAAAATCGCATTCCAGAACGAAGTGGAAAGCGGTACGGATGTGCTCATGGTGGAAAACCTTGAGAAAGCCTTCGATGAAACAAAGCTGTTTTCGGACCTCTCCTTCCATATCCGCAAAGGCGAAAGAATCGCCCTCATCGGAGAAAACGGACGAGGAAAGACCACGCTCTTCAAGATGATCCTAAGTGAACTAAGACCCGACAAGGGTGACATCATCATCGGAAAGAACGTGACCATAGGCTACTATGACCAGGAACAGAGCGATCTGCATCCCTACAAAACCGTGTTTTCGGAAATCCATGACGATTTCCCTTATCTCACGGAAAGAGAAGCGAGAACCTATCTCGGGAGTTTTCTTTTCAGAGGAGACGAGGTCTTCAAGAGCATTGAGAACCTCTCAGGCGGAGAACGCTGCAGAGTGAATCTTCTTAAACTCATGCTGAAAAAATCGAACTTCCTGATCCTTGATGAACCCACAAACCATCTGGACATTCCATCAAGGGAAGCCCTTGAGGATGCACTCCTGGAGTATGACGGAACGATCTTTGTCATCTCCCATGACCGATACTTCCTGAATAAAGTGGTCAGCAACATCTTTGAGCTGAAGGAAGACGGCATAGACAACTATCTTGGAAACTACAGCTACTATATCGAAAAGAAAAACAATCCCACCCGTTTCCAGGGACTGGAAGAGCCTGTGGAGAAAAACAGAACCAGAGCCCAGGATGAAAAGAAGAAGAAAAAAGGAAGAGAAAAGGAAGAGAGAGAAAAGAAGAAGTACTTCAAATCCCTGGAGGAGACCATCGGCAAGAAGGAAGAAGAAAAGAAACGTCTCACTCAACTGCTCACAACAGAAGAAGTCTTCTCAGATATCAGAAAATCCATAGAAATCTCGAATCAGATCGATGAGCATGACCGGGAGCTTCAGGATCTTTACGAAGAATGGGAAGAACTGCTCCTTCAGGAAGAAGAAGAATAGACATAAAAAGGTCAAGGCACGTTCAGATTGAGCGTGCCTTTTCTATGCAGAATTTTCCCTTGACAAATTTCAGTCATGATGTATTATTGTATTAAGTCATTAATACAATAATACAAAAAAAGGAGGACTTGCTGTGCCATGGAATTTTGATAATAGCATTCCCATCTATCTTCAGATCATTCAGGAAATGAAAAGGAAGATCATACGCAAAGAACTTGCTCCGGGTGAAAAACTCCCCTCTATAAGGGATCTTGCAAAGGAAGCAGGTGTCAATCCCAACACCATGCAGAAAGCCCTGACGGAACTTGAAACAAGTGGACTGATCGAGACTGAGCGAACAACCGGAAAATATGTAACCGATGATAAAGAGCAGATTTCTCTTCTCAGAGAAGACTACCTAAGAGAAAGACTTGCACCTTTTTTGAAGGAGCTCAGCTCTCTTGGTATCGAAGAGGAAGAACTCATATCGCTCATCAGAAAGCACTATAAGGAGGCAAAAGAATGACCCCAGCAATCATAGAACTTAACAATCTAGAAAAGTCATTTGGAAAAGTCAAAGCTGTAGATGATCTTACCCTGTCCATTTCCTCAGGAAAGATCATCGGACTGCTCGGGCCAAACGGAAGCGGAAAGTCGACGCTCTTCAAGCTCATGAACGGTCTCCTTCAGCCGACAAAGGGATCGGTCCTCATTGATGGACTTGCGCCATCTGCCGAATCCAAGAAAATTATCTCCTATCTTCCAGAAAGAACCTACCTGAACGACTGGATGAAGATCAGGGATATTTTTGATTTCTTCAATGATTTCTACGAAGACTTCGATATGGTCAAAGCGAAGGAAATGCTTTCCGTACTGAAGCTTGATGAAAAACATCCGCTGAAGACTCTGTCAAAAGGAAACAAAGAGAAGGTGCAGCTCATCCTCGTCATGTCGAGAAGAGCAAAGGTCTATCTCCTGGATGAACCCATCGGCGGCGTGGATCCGGCAGCAAGAGACTTTATTCTTGAAACGATACTCAGCAACTATAAGGAAGATGCCACCATGATCATCTCCACTCACCTCATCAGCGACATCGAAAAGGTCTTTGATGAAGTGATCCTGCTTAACCAGGGCAGAATCTACGACTATGACAGCGTCGACAGCATCCGTGAAAAAACCGGAAAATCTGTGGATGAACTGTTCAGGGAGGTATTTAAATGTTAGGAAAACTCATAAAATACGAAATGCGTGCAACCGCAAGATACTTCCTGCCGATTCACGGCGCAATTATGGCACTGGCTCTTATTATCGGGATCAGAGGGTTTGACGATAACTATCTTTCAGTGCTCAATGCCATACTTCCCGCAGCACTTGCTCTAAGCTTTGCGGGACTTGGGGTTATGACCATACTTATGGTGGTCACCCGCTTTGACAGAAATCTTCTGGGAGACGAAGGCTACCTCATGTTCACCCTGCCGGTTAAAACATCGGAGCTCATTTTATCAAAGATTATCACCTCCATGATCTGGGTGCTTGCATCCTCAGCTGTTTTCATTCTCTCCATGGGATTCATCATCATCAGAGACATCGATCTGAGCGCCATCTGGCAAGAGCTTCAGTCGATGCAGGTAGATTTCTACCTGATTGCAGTGTTCATTCTGCTCATCCTCATGAGTATCGTGCACATCCTGCTTCAGGTCTATGCATCACTTGGCATCGCTCAGGCATACAGCTTTGCAAAAAACAGAATCCTCGGCGGTACGCTGATCTTTATTCTGATCACCATAGCAATCAACACCATTGAAACCATTGGGATGACCCTTATGGCCTATACCTTCAGTGAGCGCACATTGTTCACTGATCTCGCAGCCAAGATCGAATCCAATAATTTCCTTACAGTGATTTCCACCATGAAACTGGTCTTCACCGTAGCCCTTGTCTACATCATCATCAAAAACATTATCTTCTACTTCCTGACAAAGTATCATCTTCAGAAAAAACTCAATCTGGAGTAAGGGAACCCGTCACACAACCTGTTAAAACCGATCGCTGCTATATAGTGCGTCAACTTGAACTGACTCAAATGAGTCGGTTCTTTTTTTACCCAAAAAGGGCTGTCGTCAGACAGCCTTTCTAATAATATTCAGTGAATAGATGATCAGTACCCTACAGAATCAGCTCCATGTACAGCCTCTTCACCGGTAAAACCTTCAAATTCAAGTTGAGTGATCAGTTCCGCTCTGGAAAACGAGCTGAAGTTCAGATAGTCCTCCGCTTTTTTTGCAGCCTGTTCCATCCAGTCCGCACCACATGAATCTGCACCATGCACTGCTTGCTCACGGGTAAATCCTTCAAATTCCAGCTGAGTGATCAGCCCTTTGTACGAAAAAGCTGTGAATGCGAGATAATCTTCCGCTTTAAGAACCGCCTGTTCAAACCAGTCTGCTTCACATCGATCAGCTCCGTATATCGCCTCTTCACTTGAATAGCCTTCAAATTCAAGCTGTTTTACAAGCCCCTCATAAGAAAATGCTGTGAAACCAATATAGTGCTTTGCGCTCAAGGCCGCATTTTTTTCACCTAATGTTGCATCATCATCTTCTTCAGGGACCGGCTCTCTAATAGCTTCTGTCTCCTCCAATTCCTTTGGGGCTTCAGCAGACTGTATAACCTCATCCTCTTTCTCTTCTGTTTCATCATCGAAAGGCTCTGACACCACAGGCATCCCTTCCGGAACATCCCCCGCAGCTCTGTTTCCTTCCTCTTCTCCTCCGCTGAGTGCGATACCGATGACAATGACCGCCAGTAGCCAAACCCACCACTTTCTGTAGAAAGGTTTCTTTGTGTTTCTGGTTTTCATGATTTCCTCCTTTAATTGTTGCCTGTCGATACACCGTTAATTTTTAGGATTTAATGTCTATAGAATAGAAACGCCAAATCCTCTTTCTCCACTGCTGACTCTATGTCCATTATAAATGATCTGCTGTACTGAAATACGGACAGTTCCATTTCAGATTTTCCTTCGTCGGTTTTTCTTCAAAATTGACCTGTGTCAAATCTTTCTTTCTCTTAAGGGAGTATTCTAGGTTCATAGGAAATCACAACACACGATTTTACAGGAGGAATATAAACATGAGACAAATTGCAGATAAGGTATTTTGGGTAGGAAAAGTTGACGACAGAAAGGTGCCATTCCACAGACTGATCCTTGAAAAAGGAACAAGCTACAATGCGTATCTGATCAGAGATGAAAAGACAGCGCTCATCGACACTGTAGATATGCTCTACGGTAAGGAATTCACAGACAGCCTTGGTCAGGAAATGGATCTTCTCACCCTTGACTACATTGTGATCAACCATACAGAACCCGACCATTCAGGCGCTCTAGGTTCATTAGTCAGAAAAGCCAAGAATGCAAAGGTCGTATGTACAGCATTTGCAGTTTATGAACTGATGGAAATGTACAAGATCGAGAAAGAAAGATTCCAGGTTGTAAGGACCGGAGATACCATAAATCTTGGAACAAAGACCCTTAGCTTCCATGAAACACCATTCCTTCATACAGAAGAGACCATGGTCACATACCTTGAGGAAGAAAAGATGCTCTTTACCTGCGACATCTTCTCCACACACATTGCAGACAACGACAATCTGCTCGTATCAGAACTTGAAGATGAGGATTCCATCCTCGAAGATTTCAAGGTCTACTACAAGCTCATCATGGATCCCCATAGAAGATATGTACTGCCCATGATTGATGTCGTAAAGAAGCTCGACATCAGAACCATCGCAACTTCCCACGGCTATGTCCTTGACCAGAACGTGGATAAGTATATCGGGATTTATGAAGAGTTCGCTCTTCAGTCAAAAGAGAACGTCAAGGCACTGATCCTCTTCAACACCATGAGCGGAAATACAAAGAAGATGGCCAGAATCCTGGAGAATGAACTGATCGAGCAGGGGTTCAGCGTGGAAAGCATCAACACCGAAAAAGCGGAGCTTGAAGATGTGCTGACAAAGATACAGTACGCAGACGGTGTACTCTTTGGTACCTCAACAAAATATGCCGACATTCCAGGAAACCTGGAAGCGATTCTGAAGGAACTGAAGGAACTGGAAGTGGAAGGAAAACCTGCCGCGGCATTCGGTTCATACGGATGGTCGGGAGAAGCTGTTGAGGTGGTACAGGATTACCTCGTCGGTGCAGGCATGAAAGCCTTAAGATCATCCGATGTCATCAAGTCCACAGGAATGTCCGACATCTCCTTCCCTCTGAGAGTAAGGTTCAATCCTGAAAACAGCACAAACGAAATCAAAGCTGCAGCCTCTGTATTTGCAGATGCCATAAGATTCTAGGAGGATACTATGAATTTACTTGAAAATAAAATCAACACCCTTGTGAAGGAAGACATCAGAATGGCCAACTTCTTCCAGGACAAGAAACTCGACTTCTGCTGCAACGGACATCGCTTTCTAGGCGAAGTCCTGGATGAAAAAGGTATGGACAGGGATTCCTTCCTGAAGGATCTTGCAAGCTATATGGACGGACTAAACGGAAACGGCGAGAAGGAAGATTTCTTCAACCATATGGACAATGAGGAACTCATCGGACATATCCGTTCAAAGCATCATACCTACACAAGAAACGTGCTCAAGGAGCTTGATCTGTATGTGGCAGCTATAGTCAAAGCCCACTACAGACACGACAAGCCTCTCCTTCTATCCATCAACGATCTTTACGGAAAGCTGAGGGTTGAGCTCCACGAACATCTGATCAAAGAAGAGGTTGACCTGTTCCCGCTGATCATCGAAAGCAGGTTTGAAGAAGCGAAGAAAGAAATCGAAGTAACTGAAGCAGAACATGACGCTGCAGGAAACCTTCTTGCAGAGCTGAGAAGAGTAACTGATGAATACACACTTCCATCATGGGCATGCAACACTTTTGCTGCTGTCTATCATAACCTTCAGGAACTGGAGAGCGATCTCTTCAGACATATCTTCCTTGAAAACTCCATTCTGTTTGAAAGAATCTAAACTATAGCGTCAGAGATCATATTTTAGACACCCCAAAAAGATAAAACACCCCAAAGATAAAGTCAGAACGCACTACCCCGCGTCTCTGGCTTTTTCTTTCTGCAAAAAGACTCAATCTGGACGGAACAGGTTTTCTGTCCATGAGAAAAACCGGCAGAGTTCTGCCGGTTTTAAAGGGGATTGTTTATCTATACAGAGCGCATTAAGGGGAATGCGCGCTAAGATTCTATATTTACGGTCTTTCGACCAGGGTCAGATTAAGATCTACATAGTCGCCTTCACGGAAGACTTTGACCACAACCTCGTCTCCTGCCTCTTTTGTGTTTTTGATTTCATTGATTTCCTGAACGCTTGTCACTTTCTGACCGTCAAATTCAGTGATGACATCTCCGACCAGCATTGCTGCACGGGAGGCCGGTGAATCTTCCTGAACTTCCACAACGAGCACTCCAGAAGGAATATCATTCTGGTCTGCGGTGGACTCATTGATTTCTCTTCCGGCTATGCCCACCAGAAGCTGTGCTCTTGATAGAGCATCAAGACCGCTGATCAGTGTGTTGATCGGAATGGCAAACCCGATTCCTTCAACAGAATCTGTGGAGATCTTTGCGGAGTTGATTCCGATGACTTCTCCTCTTGCATTGATCAGAGGACCTCCAGAGTTACCGCCATTAATGGCTGCATCAGTCTGGATGTAGTTATACTCCGTATTCCCAACTACAACAGCACGCTCGGTGGCTGAAACGATTCCTGATGTGACTGTACCGGCAAAATCCTTGGATAAAGGATTCCCGATGGCGATGACCGATTCACCTACGCGGATATTGTCCGAGTCGCCAAGAGTCACCACGCCAGGCACTTTTACACTTTCATCCATCTGCAGCACAGCAAGGTCGTTGCTGGCATCATAATTGACAACTTTAGCGGTAGTCTCTTCACCGGTATAAAGAATCACTCTGATGTTTTCGCCTCTTTCCACCACATGGTAGTTGGTTGCGATGAGTCCCTGCTCATTCAGGATGAATCCGGTTCCGATGCTTTCAGAATAACCTCCCTGAGGGTTGAAGAAGTTTCCGCCGCCTGGCACCTGTACCGTAACGGTAACCACTGCCGGCTGCACCATACTGACGATCTGCGGGATTGTGAGACCTTCTTCCTGAAGCTCAGGGGTCAGAACCTGTACTGGGGATTCCCCATTATTCTCACCAATGAGCTGCCCAAGCTTTGACTGATTGTAGAACGCTGTTCCGGGAAGCACATTGTAGGCACTGTAGATGCCTAGTGAAGTACCAAGCAGAGTAAAGATCAGTGCTGAGGCAATGAGGGAAAGTATGGAGAATCTCTTCTTCTTTCTTGGTGCTTCATATTCTCCTGCGCCTCCGTAATAGGAACCTCCGCGGTAGACATAGTTTCCGTTCTCCCTTGGCTCTTCTTTTCTGTTCAGCGGTTCATACGCTGCTGATCTTTCCTCATAGGGGATATCTTTCTCACCCAGCTCCTCTGTGTAGTCTCTGGTATCATATTCATTGCTTCTTCTTACATATCCTTCATGGTCCATATTGTCCTTAGTGTCTTTTTCAGGATCGTAACCAAATCTATCTTTTTCGTCCATATCATAATCCTCCTGTACTAACTTTATAGATTCATCATACTTAGTCAATGTTACAGAAACGTGTCATGGAAAATAATTTTTGTACAAATTGGTGATTTTTTTCGCCTGATACAATTAGATTTGCCATAATCTTTTTTTGTGACTTCATCATAATCCTCAATCCTAAAATGAAACTTATGCCCTCCCCCTTCACCTGCCTGAAAATCAGAAAGAACACCCGGTGCAGGTAGGGATGACCTCTCTGAACCTTGGTGTTCTTCATATTTCTTCTATTTTCTGTAGCTGGCTCTTATGATTTTATCGAGCAGACCATAAAGGTTTGATACCACATCCTGTGGTCTTTCCAGCATCACATCATTTACGGAATCCGGAACGCTAAAGACCTCACTCTCACTGGAATAGGAAAGATAGTTTTCCTGAAGGAACCGGTCGCTGTTTCTGGCGCTTGTAATCAGGTACAGGGGGTTTTCTCCCATGAGTCCCTCTTTCACATGAAGACTTTCTCCTGTCGCCATATAGTCAAGTTCTGCTTTCGTGGCGTTCATGAACGCTTTTGTCAGCCTGAGGTTTGAAT
>DAMDIS010000031.1:16540-21983 GCA_032100885.1 Proteiniclasticum sp. | reverse complement strand
TCTTCCCACAGGAAGTGCACTGAAGGTCAAGGTTGGTGATGCGCTTCTTGGCACAACCGTTGACGGCCTTGGAAATCCCATGGACGAGATCAGAAGAAAGCTCACGGGCTTTGGGGACATCAACAACATGCCGCCCAATCCTTTCCAGAGAAGAAAGATCGAGAATGTCATGAGTACAGGGGTCAAGGCCATTGACGGCATCCTCACCTGCGGTGAGGGGCAGCGTATCGGTATCTTCGCAGGCTCGGGTGTCGGTAAGAGTACACTCCTTGGTATGATTGCGAGGTATTCGGAAGCGGATGTCAATGTCATCGGGCTCATCGGAGAAAGAGGACGAGAAGTCCTTGAATTCATCGAACGAGACTTGGGCGAGGAAGGCTACAAAAAGTCGGTGGTCATCTGCGCAACTTCCGATCAGCCGCCTCTTGTAAGGCTTAAAGGGGCCTATGTGGCCACAGCCATTGCCGAGTATTTCAGAGACCAGGGCAAGAAAGTCATGTTCATGATGGACTCGGTGACAAGATTTGCCATGGCCCAGAGAGAAATCGGCCTTGCCATCGGCGAACCACCGACAACGAGAGGGTATACTCCATCGGTTTTTGCAACCCTTCCAAAGCTTCTGGAGCGAAGCGGAATGTCAAAGGACGGTTCCATCACCGCATTCTACACCGTCCTTGTGGAAGGTGACGACATGAATGAACCCATAGCAGATGCCGTTAGAGGTATCCTTGACGGACATATCGTCCTTTCAAGAAAGCTTGCGGGAAAGAACCATTTCCCTTCCATCGATGTCCAGCAGAGCGTAAGCCGAGTCATGAAGGAAATTGTCTCCAAGGAGCATTATGACTATGCAGGCAGGCTCAAGGAAAACATGGCCAGGTATCAGGAATCGGAAGACCTCATAAACGTCGGAGCCTATGCCAAAGGGAGAAATCCCGAGCTTGACCGTGCGGTGGAGCTTAAGGTTTCCATCGATCAGTTCCTGAAGCAGGACATCGACGATTCGAAGCATTATGACGAGACGTTAAGCGAACTGCAGAAGATTTTCAGAAAGTGACCCTAAATTTCATATAAAGGATGATGCATAAATGAACTACAAGTTCAAAATGGAAAAGGTCCTGGAATATAAGAGCACAGTGGAAAAGAACAAAGTGGAAGACTATGCAAGGATCAATCAGAAACTGGATATCGAGTCAGAACACCTGAATGATCTGGAAGTTCAGTTTGAGGAAAAGAAGAAGGAAAGACTGACGGATGTAAACGGCCTTAAGATGCAGTTTCTCTATAAGGAGAAGCTGAAGACCGAGCTTATGCATCAGAAGAAGAAAGTGGAAGAAATCGTCCATAAGGCCAACGATGCAAGAGAGATCCTCATTGAAGCAAGGAAAGACCGCAAGATCATGGAGATGCTCAAGGATAAGGACAGAGAAAAATTCAACCGTGAAATGCTCACCAGGGAACAGAAGGAACTGGACGATTTCTCAGTGATGAGATTCGCCAAGTAACTTTTATTCATAGATAGAAACATGGCAGGGAACTAGTCCTTGCCTTGAGAGGAGGTGAGAAAAAATGACAATGAATGTGATGAATATAATGAACCAGAGTGATCTGAAAGCACAGAAAAAGGAAATCGGTCCCAGAGACGGAGAGACTTTTCAAGGAATACTTTCAAAGAAAGTGAAAGAAAAAACCAATGAAGAGAAACCTGAAGCAGCGGGCAGTAAGAAGACGATGGATGACACGAAAGCGGATAATCCTAAGACGAAAGATGTAGCTGCCGATGAAAAAGAACCTGCGGAAAAAGAGAAAGATGCCGGAAACGTCACTCAAGTCCCATTTCATCTGATGACAGAAAAAACAGCCATGCAGAGCATATCTGTGGAAGAAACTGAAATTCCTGTGGACGGATTAAAGATACTTGCAGAGAAGAGTCCTGACCTTGCAGAAGTTATGAACGGATTGAATCCAGCAGAGCTCGAAGCGAAAGGGAAGACTGGTAATCTGATGAACCAGATCGAGACAGCAGAAGTCATGCAGGAATCAAAGACGGGAACGGACAAGGATAACACTGAAACGCGACCTGAAGATTTTATCCATGAACTGACAAAGGCTTCCGAAAAAACGGATTTGTTAAAGACATCTGATGAAGCCAGACCTTCCTTAATCGATGCAATCAGTGAAGAATCTAAAGGACACGTTTCAGAATCAAAGGGTAAAGAAGAGCTTTCAAGGAAACCTCTGAATTCAGAGGCGAAGGAAGCGACGACTCAGGCAGTGAAAGATTTTAAAAATGCTGAGAAAATGATCATACCTCAGAATATGGAGAGCAGCGTAAACCTTGAGAAAAAGACAGCAAAGTCCGAGACTGAAGGAACACTGAAAGCGGAAGAAAACCTAGCTCAGATGCAGGTGGAAAAAAGCGTAGAAACGGTGAAAGCAAGTCCTGTGAAAGAAAGCGTTACAAAGACCGATTTCAGTCAGAATCTTGAAAAGGCAACCGATGAGATCTTAAGATCCATGGAAACCATGAGAGACGGGGACAAGACCACCATGAAACTCAAGCTTCATCCCGAAGAACTGGGAAAAATGGAAATCACGCTGACCATGGAAGAAGGCAGACTTTCCGGAAAGATTCTACTGGATAATCATGAAGCCAGGCAGCTCTTCAACCAGAAAATGGATGAACTGAATGAAACCCTAAGCAGGAACAATGTCCAGGCGGCGAAGTTTGAAGTAGGTATCGGAGAAAAACAGGCGGGCAGCCATGCAAGACAGGAAAGCGGCAGACAGATGCAGGCTCAGAATCCTTTCAAAGGTTACTTAGCCCAGAGAAAAGACGAGACAGTATATCAGAGCACAGCGCAGAGAAATCTTGAAGGCATCGATCTTCTCGCATAGAGAAGGAAAGGAGGAAATAAATGAGAGTTAACGGAATCGGCATGCCAAATGCGGCGATTACACAGGATACAGAGGTCAAAGCAAATGATTTTATGGGCGTCAACGACTTTCTCAAGATCATGACCGCGCAGCTTCAGAACCTTGATCCCATGGGCGGAAACAGTGCAGATACAGGAGAGTATATTTCCCAGATGGCACAGTTTACCATGCTTGAACAGATGAGCACCTTAGCCAAGAGTATGGAGAGCATGAACACATTATCCCAGCAGCAGCTTTCATTCTCACTGGTCGGTAAAACAGTATCTGTCTTTGACGGAGAAAGCAATTTTACAGGCGTAGTCGAGAAAGTAAGATACAGAGAAGGAATGGCCTATCCTGTAATCAATGGAACTGAATATGCCATGGGCATGGTCCATGAAGTTGGAGGTAAATAGAGATGGCATTTAAGATTCAGAACGGTCAGATTATTCCATCCCAGGGCAGCTACGGACAGGTTAAACGACCTGGAGCGGACTTTGAAAAACTCTATCTTGAAACCCTTCAGAAAAAGAAGGAGACAGTTAAGCTTTCCGCCCATGCCATGGACAGGATGGATAAAAGAGACATCACCCTCACGGAAGAGGATTTGGTCAAGATCAACGATGCAGTGGACACCCTTGAGAAAAAAGGTGCCAAAGAAAGCCTTCTCCTCTATAAGGATGCAGCTTTCATCGCAAGCATAAGAAACCGGACCATCATCACCGTCATGAGAGAACAGGAACTGGAAACCATAACGAACATAGACAGTGCAGTAAAGATAAAGTAATGGCCGGACCTCTTGAGGAAGCCATTAAAATGCCGCTGAACGAATGATGCGGTATACAGGTAAAACGAAAAAATAATAAATATCCTAGGAGGAAATGAACAATGTTAAGATCACTATATGCAGGCGTAAGTGGTATGAGAAGCAAACGTAAATACCACAGGATACAAATCAGGCAGAGTAAGATTTCAGGATATGCTCAGCCAGACTCTTTCAAGTGCACAGTCACCTACAGCAGGAAGCCTAGGTGGAGTCAATGCTCAGCAGGTAGGCCTTGGCGTGAAAATCGGAGCAGTTGATACCATCATGACCGATGGTGCTCTGCAGCCGACGAACAGAGATCTTGATCTTGCCATAGAAGGAAACGGATTCTTCATGGTTTCTCAGGATGGAGATGATATGAGATTCTACACAAGAGATGGAGCATTCTACAGAGACTACGAAGGTAATCTTGTCAATGCAGGTGGATATCGCGTTATGGGGTATGCGGCTGATAATGCCGGTGCTGTGACAGTTGGTGAAGCCAATCTGACCACACTCAGTATTCCCAACAAGAAGGATTTCGGTGCAGGAATTGTGGATCTTCAGACTTTTGCCATAGACGGAAGCGGAATCATCAAGGGTGTATACAGCGACGGATCATCCCATACCCTTGGACAGCTTGCACTGAGCAAGTTTGACAACCCTGAAGGTCTTGAAAAGGTCGGTAACAACAACTACAGAGCTTCAAACAACTCCGGAGCACCACAGACGCTGGTTGCAAACACCAACGGTTATGGAATCGTCAGACAGGGTGTACTGGAAATGTCAAACGTAGATCTTGCCAATGAGTTCACAGAGCTCATCGTAACAAGCAGATCCTACCAGGCGAATTCAAGAACCATCACCACATCAGATGAAATGCTGCAGGAACTGATCAACCTGAAGAGATAATATAAATTCTACCCATATCTTAATGATCATGGATAGGGCTAAGGATCTTTAGTTTTAGGCTAGAGATTCTTGGCATTAGTCCATGAAGGACTGATTGTCTGATCGGCAATGAAAGAAAAATCTCTTTTTAGAGGAGTAAAGATATGATTTTACTGACTACCCTAAGCGGAACTGAATTCTATCTCAATACAGATCTCGTCGTGAAACTTGAAGCACTCCCGGATACCGTCATCACCCTTACTGACGGGAAGACCATGAGGGTTCAGGAATCACCGAAAGAAATCATAGGCAGAATCATAAACTACAAACAGAAAATATATGCAGGAAATCTGGAGGTATAGAAATAATGAAAAAAAGTTATTCAGCAGTAATTGGTCTGGCATCCGGATTCGTTCTGCTTATTTGGTCCATCATGTCCAGTGGAGACATAAGAAGCTTCATTCATGTGCCTTCCATGGCCACTACCCTGGGAGGATCCCTTGCAGCACTGTTCATCAGTTTTCCTCAGAAGGACCTCATGAAAGTGCCGAAAATCCTGAAACTTCTGATCAATAAACCGGAACAGGACAGAGTAAGACTCATTACACTGTTTTCAGAGCTTGCAAGAAAAGCAAGACGTGACGGACTTTTAGCCCTTGAAGACGATCTAAGCAATATGGACGACGAGTTCCTCGTATCGGGACTTCAGATGGTTGTTGACGGAATCGAGCCTGACATCATCAGAGAAATTCTCACACTTAAGATGGAGACCACAGAAAGAAGACACCGTATGGGTCAGAGCATATTCACCAAGTGGGCGGAACTTGCACC
>DAMDIS010000031.1:14997-16530 GCA_032100885.1 Proteiniclasticum sp. | reverse complement strand
TTTGGTATGCTGGGTACCCTCATAGGACTCGTTGTTATGCTTGCTGACCTTCAGGATGCATCATCCATCGGTTCAGGTATGGCCGTCGCGCTCATCACCACATTCTACGGATCACTCCTTGCAAACCTCATATTCATTCCGATTGCGAGCAATCTGAGTGTTCAGACCAATGAGGAAATGGTCTCAAAGGAAATGGCCATAGAAGGGGTCATCGAGATCCAGGCAGGAACAAACCCAAGAATTCTTGAAGAAAAGCTGATGACCTATCTCTCACCTGAAGAGCTCAAGATGCTGAAGGAAGAAAGAACAACAACGACAGAGGCAGTCTATGAGTAGGCCAAGAAAAGCAAAGTCTACAGAAAATGCAGCTTCAGGTGCTCCTGCATGGATGGCTACATTTGCGGATATGATGACGCTTCTTCTGACTTTCTTTATTCTTCTATACTCCATGTCGAGTGTTGATGCCATCAAATTTAAGAACATCAGTGAATCCCTGCAGTCCGTACTTTCAGGAGAAACCAGTTCCAGTATCATCGATGAACAGGGACCAAATGACGAGATTCCGCTGGACAATCCTCAGTATAACGAGGATGAGCAGGCGGAAGATCCGAAGATCAAGGAAAGCACGGTAAAAATGTATGAACAGGTCAAGGAGTATGTGGACAAGGAGGGACTGGAAGCGGATGTTACGGTCAGTCTCAACCGAAACGGGGTCTTTGTCAACATCAAGGAAGTCATCCTGTTTGAACCGGGCGAGGCGGATCTGAAGACCGGAGGTCAGGAGCTTCTCGCAAATCTTGAAGGACTTTTCCTTCAGTTTGAAAATGAGATCGTCGTGGAAGGACATACAGACAATATCCCTCAGAGATCATCCGTCTATCCCACCAACTGGGAACTGTCCGTAGGAAGAGCCACTGCGGTGGTCAGGTATCTCAGTGAAGCAAAGAGCGTACCGGGAAGAAGACTTTCAGCAATAGGCTATGGAGAATACAGACCCATTACAGACAACTCGACTGCAGGCAATCGTGCCCTGAACAGAAGAGTCAATCTGCTCATAATTATGGAAGAAGGCGAGGAATAAATATATGGCAGCAGCAGAGAAAGAGAAGAAAGGACCGAATAAACTCATCATCATCATCGTCATCATGGGATTCGTCATGATGATCGGAGCGGTGACCATGGTGTTCATGGCGACAGACATGACCGTTTCCGATGTCATCGCAAAGTTTCAGAAGCATGAAGAGTATGTAATGCCGCTGGAGAGTTTTGTGGTCAATCTTGAAACAGAAGGTAAAGGAACCACCTATCTTAAGACCCAGCTCTCACTTCTCTACGTGGAAGAAGACTTCGGGCCGGTTCTGATCAACAAGACCAGCCAGATCAGAGACATCATCATCAAGGATCTCATGGAGTACAAGCCGGATGATCTTCTGGTCAACGGTGGCCTTGCGACAGCGAAGGTGAAGCTAAGAGGAAGCATCAATGCAGCCCTTGGTCAGGATATGGTCAAAGAGATTTACTTTACGGAATTTC
>DAMDIS010000031.1:13284-14853 GCA_032100885.1 Proteiniclasticum sp. | reverse complement strand
AGAACAGATGGATTTTAAAATGATATTTTCCCTCATACAGACTTTCCTGGCGCTTGCGGCAGTACTTGCCCTGGCCTATGTGGTCCTTCGGTTCGGGAAAAAGGTAACTGACGGCAGTCAGGGCTATGTGAAGATCGTCGAAAAGACCATGCTGACAAACCAGTCGTATCTGGCCGTCATTAAAGTGGGCGAAGACTATCACCTGGCAAGTGTCACACAGGGAGACGTGAAGATCCTGAAGGATCTTAGAAGAGACGAAGTGGAAGAGGCTCTGGAAGCAAGGAGACTTAAAATAGAGGAGAACCCTCTTGCGAAAATCTGGAAAATGAGGAAAGACAGTGAATAAGAAACGAATATGGTTATTTTTTGCCCTCTTCCTCGGAGTGACCTTTTTCTTTCAGAAAGAGCTCAGCGTCCTGGCTGCTGGTCTTGAGGATTTCGGCATCAACTTCAACAATACTACAGACGATCCTCAGGCGACGGTGGACACCGTAAGGATCTTCATCCTTCTGACCATCCTCACCCTTGTGCCGGCATTCATCATCCTCACCACCTGTTTTACACGGGTCGTTGTGGTGCTCTCTTTTCTCCGTAATGCCATGGGATCCCAGCAGACACCGCCAAATCAGGTGCTCATGGGCCTTGCGCTCTTCATCACCCTTTTTGTCATGACTCCGGTCTACAACCAGGTCATGGACCAGGCGGTGAATCCGTTCCTTGCCGAGGAGATGACCCAGTCCGAAGCCATGGAGGCGGGGGCAGTGCCCATCAAGCGGTTCATGCTTGAGCAGACGAGGGAAAAGGATCTTGCGCTCTTTATGAGAGCGGGAAATCATGCAAACATCGAAGACCCCATGGAACTGCCCCTTACAGTGATCATTCCGGCATTTACCATAAGTGAGCTGAGGCTTGCCTTCAGCATCGGATTCATCCTGTTCCTGCCGTTCCTTGTCATGGACATCGTGGTGTCCAGCATCCTCATGTCCATGGGTATGTTCATGCTTCCGCCGGCCATGATCTCGCTGCCCTTCAAGCTTCTGCTGTTCATTCTTGTGGATGGATGGTACCTGGTGGTCGAGTCGCTGCTTCGCGGATTCAGTTAGGGAGGGAAAGATATGAATCAGACAATGGCACTGGATCTTATGAGATCCGCCTTTATGAACACCATAAAAGTATCCATGCCCATCCTCCTCATCGCCATGGTTGTGGGCCTCATCATCAGTATCCTGCAGGCGACGACCCAGGTGCAGGAACAGACACTGACCTTCGTACCGAAGATGATTGCTGTTCTTTTTTCGCTCATCCTCTTCGGATCTTTCATGATGAACACCCTTGTGGCCTTCATGCGCCAGGCGTTTGATGTCATTCAAAGGCTCTAGGTGATCTGATGTTTATGCTTCAGGTTCAGCTCTTCATGTTCATCTTCGCAAGGATCACATCCTTCATCGTTGTCGTGCCTGGATTTTCCCACAAGGCGCTGCCCAATTCCGCCAAAATCTTTCTGTCCCTGATTCTCAGTCTTATGGTCTATGAGAGCATCCCCGAGATTGCGATCTATGAGGAAACCCT
>DAMDIS010000031.1:3982-13270 GCA_032100885.1 Proteiniclasticum sp. | reverse complement strand
CGCAGTGGAGATGGCCGGACAGCTCATCGATTTTCAGGTGGGCTACTCCATGGGTGCAGTCTATGACCCCATGAGCGGCGCCACTTCTTCCTACTACGGAAGGCTCTTCTACTGGATGAGCATCATGGTGTTCTTCATGCTGAATCTTCATCACACGCTTCTAAGGAGCCTCATGGATTCCTTCAGCGTCGCCGTCCCGGGCCAGATCGGCCTTGACGGACTGAACCTTGAAGGCATTCTGTATCTTTTTTCCTACTCTTTCAAGATGGCCTTCAGCATCGCGGCGCCGATGCTCATTGTGTTACTGGTTACAGATATTGTCATGGGGCTCATCTCAAGGTCGGTTCCCCAGATCAATGTCTTCATGCTGGGCATGCCGCTGAAGTCGCTCCTTGGAATGGTCATGTTTCTTTTCCTGGCTTCATCCTTTATGAATCACACAGGAAAGACCCTGGCCATCATGAATGATTATATGATTAAAGCGCTGGAGATGTTCAGATAGGGGAGATACTATGCAGGATAAGCACTCAAAAACCGAAGAAGCCACCCCCAAACGGCTCCGGGACTCGCGAAAGAAAGGCCAGATTTCAAAGAGCGGAGACCTCAATTCCGCAGTGTCCTTTCTGGTTTTCGCTCTGCTTCTCGGGGCTCTGGGAGACTATCTCCTTACAAACTCCATCGAATTCATCACCTTGGCCCTCTCCCAGGATGTGGGCAAGGGACTGACCCAGGCGAATGTCGGTGCGATCCTTGTGCAGAATGTCATGAAGATCCTTCTCATATTCATGCCCTTTGGACTCATTGCGGTGTTCATCGGTGTTGTGACTAACGTTGTCCAGGTGGGGTTTCTCTTTACAGTGGAGCCTCTGAAACCGGACTTTAAAAGACTCAATCCCATTGAAGGAATGAAGAACATCTTCTCGAAGAAAGCGCTCTTCAATATGTTCAAGAGCATCATGAAGCTTCTTATCGTGACCTACCTGACCTACACAGGTCTTCAGAAGGTCATGAAGCCCATCATGAACCTTGGTGGCGTCGGCGTCGAAAAGCTCTTCGGATTCTTCATGGATACCGTGAGTACGCTTTCTGTGAGCATCGCATCCTTCATGATCATCCTGGGAGTCATCGACTTCATTTTCCAGAAGAAGGACTACAAGAAAAACCTCATGATGACCAAGCAGGAAATCAAGGATGAATACAAGCAGATGGAAGGTGACCCGAAGATCAAGTCCAAGCGTCAGCAGAAGCAGAGGGAAATGTCCATGGCAAGAACCATGCAGAGCGTTGAAGCCTCCACTGTGATCATCACAAACCCGACACATATCGCCATTGCCCTACGCTACGAGCAGGGGAAAGATGAGGCACCGGTGGTCATGGCCAAGGGCCTTGACTATATGGCCATGAAGATCAGAGAAAAAGCAAAGGAAGAAGGTATTCCCATCATCGAGAACAAACCTCTTGCAAGAAGTATGTACTACAAGGTGGAACCCGGATCCTCCGTGCCTGTGGAAATGTATCAGGCAATAGCCGAGATCCTTGCCCTCGTTTTCACCATGAACAAGAATAAACGTCTGAGATAGGAGATTTTATGCCGCAGGGAAAGAATTCAGTTCTTAATATGTTAAGTAAATATATGGATGTCATCATCGCCTTCGGCGTTGTGGGCGTCATCGGAATTATCATCCTGCCGATGCCGGCTTTTCTCCTGGATATGCTCCTGGTGGTCAATCTTACGATCTCCATCATGATTCTCGTCCTGACGCTTTTTACAAAAAGCGTTCTGGAGTTCTCTGTCTTCCCGAGCATGCTCCTTGTCATGACCATGTTCAGACTGGGCCTCAACATCTCCTCCACAAGACTCATCTTAAGCGAGGGTAATGCGGGAGGAGTCATCAATGCTTTTGCCACCTTCGTTACAGGAAACAACTATGTGGTTGGAGCAGTCATCTTCGTCATCATCACCATCGTTCAGATGGTGGTCGTCACAAACGGTGCCGGAAGAGTATCGGAAGTCGGCGCCAGGTTCACCCTTGATGCCATGCCCGGTAAGCAGATGGCCGTGGATGCGGATCTTAACTCGGGTCTCATCGATGAAACCACAGCGAAGAAGAGAAGACAGGATCTGCAAAGAGAAGCGGACTTCTACGGCTCCATGGATGGTGCGTCCAAGTTCGTAAAAGGTGATGCCATTGCCGGCATCATCATCACCATCATTAACCTTGTGGGCGGAATCATCATATTCTCCCTCCAGGGCGGCATGACCATCATGGAATCCATTAGTCACTTCGGAAGACTCACCATCGGTGACGGTCTTGTGAGCCAGATTCCGTCCCTTCTCATCTCCGTGGCATCAGGTATGATCGTCACAAGATCAGGAAACGACAAGAGCTTCGGCTCAACCTTCAAGAATGAGCTCTTCAGCACCTGGAAGGTCATGATGATCGGATCCGTGGTTGTTATTGCCATCGGTCTTGTACCGGCATTCCCGACCATTCCTTTTGTGGGCATGGGTATCCTTCTCGGAACCTCGGCCTACCTTGTGTATGAAAACGACAAGGCGGAAGTGAAGAAGAACATACAGATGGAAGAAAAAGCCAAGGTCTCCCAGTTCAAGGATACGGAAGAGTCCATCTCCTCCTACCATGTGGAGCCCATTTCCCTTGAGATCGGCTACGGGCTCATTCCACTTGTGGATGAAGGTTCAGACAGCAACCTCGTCGGGCACATCACCTCCATCAGAAAGCAGTGCGCAAATGAGATGGGCATCCTCATCAGTCCCATAAGAATCAGAGACAATCTGCAGCTTGAGCCCCATCAGTATGTGATCAAGATCAAAGGCAACCAGATCGCAAAAGGGGATGTGTATGTCAATAAGTTCCTGGTCATCGATCCGGGCACATCCGATTTCGATCTTACAGGAATACCCACAACAGAGCCTGCCTTCGGACTTTCAGCCCTCTGGATCGAAGAGAAGGATAGGGAAAGAGCGGACCTTTCAGGCTATACCATCGTTGAGCCCGTAACCGTTCTTGTGACCCATCTCAAGGAGCTCATCAGAAAGCATTCCTTCGAGCTTCTGGGAAGACAGGAAACAAAGGCCCTCATCGACGAGATCAAGGGCAAGTACAGCGTCATCGTGGAAGAGCTTATCCCGAGCATCATGACCCTTGGAGAAGTCCAGAAGGTACTGCAGAATCTCCTTAAGGAAAATGTGCCCATTACGGATCTTGTGACCATCCTTGAGACTCTGGCAGACAACGCCGTCTCCATAAAGGACTCGGAGATACTCACTGAGCACGTAAGACACGTTCTCCAGAGGACCATCGTCAAGGACTACCTGGACCATCAGGGAGAGCTCAAGGTCATCACCATAGACGCGCAGCTTGAAGAGCTCATCGGATCGAACATCCACAAATCCATGTCAGGATCCATACCGGTTCTGGAGCCGGAAATGATCACAAGGATCTTCAACAACATCAAGTCCGCCTATGACGAGGCGCTCATGAAAGGATACCAGACGGTCATCCTGGCCTCACCGAAAATCAGAACGGCACTCAAGAATCTCATCACCATGACGTTCCCGAGCTTCGTGGTACTGTCATTGAATGAGATTCCCAATGATATACAAATCGAAGTAGTAGGGATGGTGGAATTTCGTTGATCATAAAGAAATACGTCGTGAATGACATGAAAGAAGCCCTCGTCCGGGCGAAATACGAACTGGGCAAAGACGCCATCATCATCAGCCAGAAAACCGTAAGACCGGGGAAATGGTACAACATCTTCAGAAAGAGGATGCTTGAAGTGACCATAGCCCTGGAAGACAAAATCCATGAGAAGAACCTGAAGGACAAGGAAGACTTCAACAGCATTCTGATGGAGCGAAAGAAGAGAGAGACCTTCCAGCCTGAAGCGAAGAAGGCGGAGAACGAGAAGATCGAAAGAATCTTCGGCGGCAACCCAAAGGTGAAGAAAAGATGGGAGGACTATTTCCATCTCAATCATCTGGAAACCGATGAAATCACACTTCCCCTCATCAGAGACTTCATCGAGAAAAACTATATGGATAACGCCTACACCAAAGAGCAGAACTTCGGAAAGATTAACGTTCTTGTAGGGCCTACTGGTGTCGGAAAGACCACGACCATCGCGAAGATCGCATCCAAAGCGCTCCTTGAGGACGATAAAAAGGTAGGACTCATCACCATAGACACCTACCGCATTGCGGCCGTCGAGCAGCTGAAAAAATACGCGAAGATCCTCGGGATCAAATGCGTGACCGTAAGCGAGCCGAAGGAAATCAGAAGAAAGCTTGCGACTCTTAAAGACTGCGACTTCATCCTTGTAGACACCATCGGGGCAAGTCCGAAAGACGAGGACCGGATCGAAGACATCAAGGCATACCTCAACGAGCTTCCCGAAGACAGACATACCTACCTTGCCATCAGCATGTCCTCGGACGTGGACACCAACAACCGCATCATGAAAAAATACAAAGAGCTGAGCTATAATGCCGTGATCCTGACGAAGTTTGATGAAGTGGAAAACTACAACAATTTCTGGAATATGATGGAAAACAATGTCCTGCCTGTGCAGTACTTCTGCCATGGTCAGACCGTTCCGGAAGACATCATGGAATCAAGCCTCGACAACGTTCTGGATTTTCTCTGGAAGGAGCTTAAGTATGACTGATCAGGCTGAATCCCTGCGAAAACGGATGATGGAATCAAAATCCTCTAAAGACGACTCGGCCATTGCCTCCATCATGGAGCTCACCTCTCCAAGGGAAGAGAAGATGAAGGCTCAAGATCCCCTCGAGAAAAACGGCCTGGTGAAAATCTACGCCGTGGTCAGCGGTAAAGGCGGCGTGGGCAAAACCAATGTCTCCGTGAATCTTTCCATCGCCATGGCAAAGCTCGGCAAGAAAGTGCTCCTTATGGATGCGGATATCGGCATGACCAATGCCGACATCATCATGGGCATCCACTATGAAAATGACCTCTTCGACTACCTGGAGGGCAGAGTGGACATCGACGAGATCATCTACGAAGGCCCCATGGGCATCAAAGTGGTCTCAGGGGGAGCCGGACTTCTGGAGATGAATGTCCTTGACAAGGATGCTCAGGAGAGGCTCATCCACGAGCTCATTGTGCTTGGCGGCTTCGATGTCATGGTCATCGACAACGGAGCGGGCATCACCAAGGAGACCTTAAGCTTCATCACCTTCGCCCATGAAGTGATTCTTGTGACGACACCTGAGCCTACTGCCATCACCGACGCCTATCGGGTCCTTAAGACCATCAGCTACTATGAACTGAAATCTGCGGTGAAGCTTATCGTGAACAAGGTGTCCAGTTCAGACGCCGGAAAAGAAACCTTCGAGAAGCTCGATACCACCTGCAAGGCGTTTCTGTCTCTTTCTCTTGAGAACTGCGGATACATTTTCGATGATTCCAGGGTGGAGAAAGCCATAATGAAACAGGAACCTGTCATTCTTTCCTATCCCAATGCTTTATCCAGTGGTAATATACATACTATAGCTGGTATAATATTGGAAGAAAAAGTATTCATAAACAATATTTCAACTATAAAACAGTTGGGGAATCGTTTCATGAAAATATTTGGAACATAGCGGGTGGCAAAGGATGGAATGGATAAATATCAGAGGGAAGATACAGATCACAAGTGAGGATGGCAGCGTGCTTGAGGCCATGATCACGGACAAAACGGAGGATTCGGTCAATTTTTCGATTCCGGCAGATGACAGAAGGTTCAAGTTCTTTCAGCCGGGAGAAAAAATTGAGGCTGTTGTATTTGAAAGAAACAAGGGTGTGCGCTTTGAAGGGGTCATTGCGGGAAGAATCATAGCGGAAGCGCCCACATATACCATTTCACAGCTCACAGGATGGAAGAGCGTCCAGAGAAGGGACAACGTTCGTGTGCCCTCCAGTGAGCCGCTTACCTACACAGCAAACCGGTTCATCATTGATTCTGTTGCATTCAGTCCTGATGTGAGCCGTGTTGAAAATGAGATCAGCAAGTATATGAAATCAGGGGTCATGTCCGACATCAGTGCCGGAGGCATGAAGTTCTCCTGCGAGGAAGACATCAAGGAAGGACAGAAGATCATCCTGCGCTTCAACATTCAGAAGAATGTGCTGATGCTAAGGGGTACCGTGATGCACCGTCAGCTCATCATAAACCCCGCGGGAACAAGGTATTTCTACGGGATAAAGTTCGATGATATCGATGAGAAGATGCAGGAGATGATCGTGAACCATGTTTTTCAGTTAATGAGAAAAACACAAAGGAAATAATGTGGAGGTGACCTAAATGGGTTATCCAAGTGCCCGATCAGACAATAACGATATGGTCATAAAATATATTCCACTGGTCAAAAGAATCGTCGGAAGAATCGAAACCGGCGAAGGGGACCTGGACAAGGACGACCTGTTTTCCATAGGCGTCATTGGACTTCTCGATGCCATCAAGAAGTTCGATCCGTCTAAAGCCGTGCCTTTTGAGGCTTACGCCACCCTCCGGATCAAGGGAAACATCATCGATGAGATGAGAAAGACAGGAAGGGTCTCAAGGGACAGGATCTCCAAGCTGAACGAATACTACGGAGCCAAGGAGAGGCTGGAGCAGCAGCTCAAAAGAAGTCCTGAAGAATATCAGATCTGCGAGGAACTCGGTATCAGCGAGAAGGAGCTCTCAAAGCTTCATGAGACGGTGCATTACCTCTCCAAGGTCTCCTTCGAGACGACCCTTTTCCATAAGGACGGAAACGAAATACAGCTGTCGGATCTCATCAGGGATGAGGATGCCGATACGCCTGAAGAGGAGTTTCTGAGAAAAGAAAGAAGAAATCAGCTGAGAGAAGCGGTGAAGTTTCTTAATGAAAGAGAGCAGATCATCCTCGACCTGTACTATGTCCAGGAGCTTACGCTGAAGGAAATCGCCTATGCCATGGATATCTCCATCCCCAGGGTCTCTCAGATCCACGGGAAAATCATTCTTAAATTAAGAGAACTTATGGCCTGAGGCCATGGGAAGGAATCATCATGTTTTATTTTTTACTGATCCTTGGTTCAGGGCTCATTTCACTGGGGCTTGTGCTGAGAAAGAGAGAAACTGCTGTAGATTCGGCAGATCGTGCGCTGAGCGCAATGCTTAGCGATGTGCATGCCAGAAGAGGCATGGATCATGAAAATACAGAACTCGCCACAGATCTCACCGACCGTATGGAGGAGCTGGAAAAGACCCTTTTCGAGCAGCTTCTGAAGTGGCAGGTGGAGAAGGAAGACCTGATCCAGAAACTGGAAGTGCAGGGCACAGAAATTGTGCTGGAAGACAGTCCTTCCATAAGTACAGCTGAATTAGCCGTGACAGAGAAGATGGAAAATACTGAAGAAGATATAGTGACCGAAGTAAATACAGAGTCAGAAGAAAAGGCCTCATCTGAGGTAAAAGCACTGCCTGAAGAAAAATATGAAGAAGAGGCAAACGTGCCCGAGAAGAAACCCGTGCCGGACAACATCAGAGCCGTCATGGAGTATGAGGAGCAGGGGCTGAGCGTCCAGGAGATCGCAAAGATCACCAGGATGAAGAAAGGGGAGGTTTTACTATTAAGAAACTTATCGAAACACTACAAAAAGTAAAATCCGATGTACTGATCGCCCTTGGCAGCGGAATCCTCATCGGAGCAGTCCTCATGAACCTTTCGGGCGTCATGAGCGTAAACGGAAAGATCGAGGACAAGGCAAGGGATCTTGGCATGGTCTATCCTGAGGAAATCAGGGTCAATCTGGAAGAGGGGAACGAATAATATGATCATAAGAAGTCTATATAACGTCACCAGGCAGATGAATGTCCTGCAGAAGAAGCAGGAGAACAACTCCGCCAATGCCGCAAACGTCAACACACCCGGATACAAGATGCAGGACCTTATTCAGAGATCCATGCAGGAATACGAAGTGTCAAACAGTGCAGGCGGAAGGGACAGCAACAGAAAGCAGAGCCTTGGCACCATAAACATGGGCACAGAAATTGACGGAGCCTACACAAACTTCTCCCAGGGGATACTGAAGGAGACAGGAAGCGCAACGGATATCGCCATAAACGGTCCGGGATTCTTCACCCTTTCTACGGAAAACGGCGAGACGGGCTTTACAAGAAACGGAAGCTTCAGAATTGCAGACGACAACCGCCTGGTCTCCCAGGAAGGGTATCCTGTTCTTGGCATGAACGGTGCAGGAAATCCGACAGAGATCTATGTCATGGGAGACACGTTCAGTGTGGACCAGAGAGGGTATGTCAACGGCTCTGATGTGAGGCTCATGGTCACAAACTTTCCGGAGAACACCGCCTTCGCGATGAGAGGCGAGAACATCTACATGACAGGAGCACAGAACCTTGGGATAAGCGATGCCGAAATCAGTCAGGGATATCTTGAAACGGCAAACGTCGACATCATGGACGAGATGATCAAGATGATGGAAGTCTCAAGAGAATTCCAGTCCAATCAGAGAGTGCTTTCGGTCCTCAACGAGACCCTGCAGAAGACAGTGAACGAAATCGGACGAAATTAGGAGTGGGATATAGATGTTTAACGGTTTAAGAATCGGATCTACAGGAATGAAGACAGCCCAGAGGGTCATGGACAATGTAGCGGACCAGATTGCAAACTCCGAGACAAACGGGTACAAGAAGAAGGAAGTGAACTTCAGCGAACTTCTCCGTAACGAAATCGGGGACAATCAGGTAAGCCTTTCCCAGAACGCGGAAAACGCAGCCATCGGGGCAGGTTCAAGAGCAGTCATTTCCAAGACGAATTTCGCCCAGGGCATGATCACGGAATCTGATGGCATATATCATATGGCCATTGAAGGAAACGGATATTTCGGAGTAACTGACCCCCAGGGTAACCTTATGCTCACAAGAAACGGCGCTTTCCAGAAAAATGGAGATCAGTCCATAACCGATGAGGAAGGAAATCTTCTCAGCATGGAGACCTATCTTCCTCAGACCCAATGGGGAGACAGCCAATTCATCTCCATCAGCTCAGAGGGTCTCATTTCAGGAAGAACATCTGAAGGGCAGGTTCAGAACCTGGGGAGAGTCATGCTCTATCAGGTGGAAAGTCAGGATCAGCTTGTAAGCCTTGGTGAAGGAAAGTATATGGCAGGAAACAACATTCCGCTCTATAACTCCGCAGATGATCCGGGCAGAGCCTATGGTAATGTCAGGCAGAGAGCCCTTGAAAAATCCAATGCGGATATCGTTCAG
>DAMDIS010000031.1:2600-3972 GCA_032100885.1 Proteiniclasticum sp. | reverse complement strand
CCGATATGATCATCACCCAGAGAGCCTATCAGGTCAATGCCAAGAGTGTGACCACGGCGGATGAGATGCTTGAAGTCATCAATACCATCGTATAGAAACTGTAAGCAGGAAATAGGGTTAATGGCTTAAAAACATGGGAAGACCCATGAAGGGCCAAAATAACGAAGAAAAAGCTGAAAAGCGTTCATTAAGGAACGTTTTTCAGCTTTTTGTATTTCACTTGAAGGAAGATCAGAATCTGCAGTCTGTCTACTCCTTTTCAGGAACATCTCTGCTTCCTGAAGCAAGAATCTCCAGAAGATCATCCAGTGATCTGAGGATCATATCCACGTCATACTTCGGATTGTCGATGCCCTTGAACGTGCTCATCAAAGTGTTTTCTTTGCACAGCTTATTGCAGGAAGAGTCAACTCCGATGAGGGATACTTTTCTCTGATCGCTTTCGCAGATATGGTGTTCGATATAGCCGACCTCAATGAGCTTCCGGATGGCTTTGGATGCGGCGCTTTTCTTCATGCCGAGTCTGTCGCAGACACTCTGAAGATCGGTGTGGGGATTGTTCTTGACGTCGAGCACGATCATCAGTTCTGAAGGGTTCAGGTCTTCTTCTTTTGCGATTTCGGAAAGACTTCTGTTCATCAGATGGCTGATTTTCAGAACCTTTGTATATAGAGCGTCCATAATTTCAAAATTCATGAATGCATCCTCCTTTGCTTATGAGGTAGGGCAGGAAAATCCGGAAAAGTCCGGATTCTTAAGAAACAAGCTTTGAATACCCGAAGGTATCAAAGCCTGCTTCTGTTTATAGGATCATTATATCGTCAATCTGTCTACTTTTCAACTAAACCTTCAGGCTCTGATCTATAGAGGTTAAGGCTGATGGACTATTCATGATCCGTTTTCAGTCTGATTCTGATGTGTGCGGGGTCATACAGGTATTCTCCATCATCTTCCATGAATGTTTCAACATCAGCCTCTTTCAGCCTCTCTTTAAGAGCAAGATATTCCTCTTTGCCATCAAGGATAAGGGTATAGTAGTCAAGGCCTGCCGCATCCTTTGGAGCGGGAAGGTCTGTCCCTTTCCAGGTGTTGAATGCGACGACATGATACTTTGCGTCTTCAAGTCCCACATCACCCATTCTGAAACCTGGCATCATGAGTCCTTCAGAAAAACCGATGACATCTCTGTAGAAGGTAAGCATGCCTGAAAGACTGGATGCGTAAAGATGGATATGGCCCATTTCCATGTTCTCCAGTGGGGTCCCGGGATTTTCGTTTTCCTTAAGTGTCTTGTACAGTTCCTCAAGATCAAGGGGATCTCTTCCCTCTGTCAGTGTGCCGTCATTGTAGAGAAATTTAAGTTCTTCATCTT
>DAMDIS010000031.1:0-2590 GCA_032100885.1 Proteiniclasticum sp. | reverse complement strand
ATAGAGAAGAGCGAAATGGTACATTCCTGTGGTATTGCTGTATCGTTTCAGATCGTCCACTTTTCTCAGATGAAGAAGAGGCTTACTTGTGTCTCCGAGAACGGCATGGTCTTCGCTTTCTTCATGAAGCGTCATCTTCAGAACCTCCTGATAGAAAGCAATCTGTTCTTTGAGATGCTTCACTTTCAGATGAACAACGCCTAAACGGGTTTTTTGTGACAGCTTGGGGCTGCCTGTGGTATAGGGTACAGTTTTCAATCAGCTCACCTTCCTGATGGTTTCAAAAGCTCTGGTCCAGAGAATCACTTCATCCAGCATGGTGTTTGCGTTCACTGCATGATAAGGCGCTGGTGTGAACACTGAGAAGTTTTCAAAGTCTGTCATGAGAGAGAAAGAGACCATGGTTTTAACAGAAGCGAGTGAACGCTCTGCGTTAATGCCTCTAAGAGACTGAATGGCGAAAGCTCCGCCCAGTCCGCCGTATCCTACATATCCTACTGCCTTGTTTCTGATCTCAGCATCCAGATAGTCCAGTGCGTTCTTGAATGCTCCGCCCACTGATCGGTTGTACTCAGGAGTGACAAAAACATATCCGTCAAAGGATGCGATCTTACCTAGCCATGCACCGATGGCTGCCATCTGATCCTCTGTGGCTTCTGCACCTAAGAAGGGCAGGTTGTAGTCTTTAAGATCCACCAGTTCATATTCCACACCTTCATCTTTTCTGCTGACGGCAAAGTCATGGATCCATCTGCCCACTGCTTCTCCGTTTCTTCCTTGTCTGACGCTACCTACTATAATTCCTATTTTCATGATATTCCTCCGTATAAATCTATTTTTTTTTATTTTTATTAGTCCACTTTTCAACTAACTTGAATTCATCATAATACAATTTAGTCTACTTTTCAACTAATTTTAAAAATATATTTAATTCTTTTTCACGAGTACGCTAAAATCCTTGAGTAACAGTGTATGCGGGAACCGGAATCAAAATTCGATTGTTACAGGATTTTTCAGTAGGTAAGCTGGAATATCGATTACAGGGGATTCCATTTTAGTAAGAGACCCGTTTTCAATCATCCGGATCGGCGTGTAATGAAATGATGTGTTTACACAATTCTAGGGTCTCTCCTCTATATTTACTTCCGGATACTGGTTCACAGAACATAAATAGGATATGATGAGTATAGCAATCAGTATAATTATGTATGAAAAAGGAGCATTGATATGGCGAAAAAAGAGAAGAGATTTAAGGTCAAAGAAGAAGAAGGCTTGGGATTCGGTGCAATCCAGATCATCGTCGATACGGTCACAGGAGTGAACTATGTTGCTGTGGGTGGGGTCAATCCTACAGGAATCACGCCTCTTCTGGATCATGATGGAAAGACTGTTATCGATCTGCCGGGTACATCAGGCAGATGATCCTAGACAAGGAAATCTCTACGCGAAAGCAGAAGAAGGTGAGGGAATATGATTGAAATAAGACCGCTGAATATGAATGAACTGAAGGATGCCATCGATCTCAAGGTGAAGTGCTGGACGGAGGAGCTGGCAGGTGTTTCCGAGAATACACTGGATTCTCATGAGGAACTGAATTTCTTTACTTCATGGGCAAGGAGCGAAAAAGAGAATGCGGACAGAAGAATTCTTCTCGGGGCTTTCTCAGGAGATAAACTTGAAGGAGCCGCCTTCGGAAGTTTTGCAGAAGAATATGATGGCGTAAACGCCATGGAGCTTAACGGGCTCTGGATAGAAGAATCGTTCCGTGGACAGGGAATTGCTCTTCTGCTTCTTAAAGAGCTTACAGATGCGTATATGAGCATGGGAAGAGAATCTATGGTTGTGTATAATCATCACCTGGCCCCGAGTAATGCCTTCTATCATAAACTTCATGGGCAGGTAGTCCGGCAGGAAAGGCAGATGGATGGACATCTCCTTATTGATATCTTCAAGCTGGATCTTCAGGAACTTAGCGGCGTGATCGATGAGAAATTGAGACGATACAGATAAGATTTCCAAGAAGTTAAAGAGATGTACTATACCGTATGATCTCAATACCAAGCAGAATAAGAAGACGGAAATTTTCTTTAGGAGGGGTAGGAATGAGTAAGAATGTATGGAAACTGACCTTATGGGCAGCAGCTGGTGGAATTGTCCTGCGATTTTTCACCCAGCTCATCCTGAGCTTCATGATGAGCGGTGAAGCTGAATGGACAGATAAATCAAACAACATCATCTTCGCTATGCGTATGATCATGAGTTTCGCTCTGTTTATCGGAATCGGTCTTATGCTGAAAAAAACCTATGATAGAAGAACGATGATGAAAGCATCTACACTGTTTGCACTGCTTCTTGCTGGAGTATATCTTCTGGAGCAGAGCAGCTTCTATAGAAGCGGATATATGCCTCTTCTTTATTATCTCTATCTGCCCGGTGAAATCTTCAGCTGGATCACCTATGCACTGCTGAGGACTATCGGCACAGAGAATTACTCAAGGCTTATGGCTATACCTGTCATGCTGGCACCTTATCTTTTCATGATATTCACGATCGGGCCTGACTCTTCCAAAGATAATAAAATTGATACAGA
>DAMDIS010000030.1:15871-22291 GCA_032100885.1 Proteiniclasticum sp. | reverse complement strand
AGAAGACCTTCCATAAACGGGCATTTGTCTCAAGACTTGGCGGAGATGAATTTGCGGTGATAGTTGAAGGCCGTAATGAACACATCGATGAGATGATCGCGGAACTTTCTCGGCAAATTGCAGCTGAAGAGGATGAGGTGATCAGTAGTCTTAAATTCAGCTACGGATACCAGAGACATGAAGAAATGATTACGCTGGATGAACTTTACAATCTGGTCGACCATAAGATGTACGCCCACAAGCAGTACATCAAAAGCAGGAAAGGTTCAGTCATCGAGAAAGCGCTTTAGGAAGGGATGACTATTCGATGGGATTGCTGTTTTCCACCGGAATCCTGGGCTAAAATCGGGGTTAAGGCAATTATTTGGAATTAGTATGGAAATCATGAAAATTACCCTTTTAATCCACGGCAAAATCGTGTATAATAGGTGAGTATCAGAAAAAGATATTAAATATTATTGACTTCTAGTGGTGGTTGTTTTATAATATTTATGTTTGTAAAGACTTGTGTTGATCCACTAGCCCCGGGTCACGCAATTGAGTAGAACCTAAGAATGAATAATTAATAGGAACCCCAGTTGTGGAGTTTCGGGAGGAAAAAAATGAAGTCATATTACGCAAAACCAGGAACATATCAGCCAAAATGGTATGTTATTGATGCAGCTGGAAAGCCTCTCGGTAGAGTAGCCAGCCAGGTAGCAACAATTTTAAGAGGAAAGAATAAGCCTACATTTACACCTAGTGTAGATACAGGAGATTTTGTTATTATAATCAACGCAGAGAAGGTTGTATTAACAGGTAAGAAACTTGATCAGAAGATGATGAGACATCATTCACAGTATCCAGGTGGACTAAAGGAAACTCCTTATAGAGAAGTACTTGCTAAGAAGCCTGAACTGGCATTCTCAGAAGCAGTCAGAAGAATGCTTCCAAAGGGTGTGCTAGGAAGAGCTCAGGCAAAGAAACTTAAAGTGTACAGAGGAGAAAATCATCCTCACGAAGCTCAGAACCCAGAAGTTCTAGAGCTAAAGTACTAAGCGGGAGGAGGAAAAAATAATGGCAAAAGTTCAATACATAGGCACTGGTAGAAGAAAAAAGTCAGTTGCAAGAGTAAGACTCGTACCTGGTTCAGGTGAAGTTACAATAAACAAGAGAGACATCAAGGACTATTTCGGTCTTGAGACATTAATGCTTGTTGTTAATCAGCCGCTAGTTTTAACCAGCACAAAGAACTCCTATGATGTTCTTGTTAACGTACATGGTGGTGGACTTTCAGGACAGGCTGGAGCAATCAGACACGGTATTTCAAGAGCGCTTCTTAAAGCTGATGAAACCCTTAGAGGTGAGCTGAAGAAGGCTGGATTCCTTACTAGAGATCCTAGAATGAAGGAAAGAAAGAAGTACGGTCTTAAGAAAGCAAGAAAGAGCCCACAGTTCTCAAAGAGATAATATTTGCATTAAAAGCAGACCCTGGAATCTTCGGATCCCGGGGTTTTTTATTCGTTCAGAATCGGATTTCCGGTCATGAACGAAACTGGTTATAGATTACGACATACTTTTCGTGGGTGACCTGCAAAGACAAATGAGATGATAAATATGGTTTTCTCTGGTATAATTCAAGTCAGAAAAGAAAAAGTATGATTGAGTTTCATGGGATTTACCGCCAGAAACTCAGAAAATCAAACGGGAGGACACCTGCATGAGAAAATTAGTTATTATTGCATAGCATCAGCTATTGCATTTTAGAGTGATTAAATTGTTATAGCTGCTGCTGACCTAAAAGCATAAAGATTTTAGGAGGCAAATAATGAGCTATATTAGAGCAGAACAGATACTGCCCAGAGAGCTGATCGAGATGATCCAGAGCTATGTGGATGGAGAAAACATCTATATCCCCAGAAAAGATAACAAAAGAAGAGAATGGGGAGATGGAACGGAGATCCGTCAGGAGCTGGAGAACAGGAATCGCATGATCTGTTGTGATTTTTCTGAAGGTCTAAGCATTCAGGAACTGGCAGTGAAGTATTATCTGTCCATTAAGAGCATTCAGCGCATTCTGCGTATGAGAAATGATGCATGAGGAAATGAGCCTGTACATGATGTATTGGCTCATCTTTTTTTAGAAAAATTCTTGAGGTTTAAAGAAAAGAAGAACTGTTCTATAGTAAAAGAAGAAAAAGAACGGGAGGATATAACTATGACCACACCTGCATATTCTGCATAGCAAAGGCTATTGCAGATGATGTGATAGCGCTTTGTAGATCCGGATTAAAATCAAGGAGATGCAAAAATGAGCTATACAGAACTGAAAGCATATCAGATTACACCAGATGAATCCTTTAAAATCATCAGAAACTGTTCCGGGTGCAATGCAAAGACAGTGTTTCAGAACACAAACTGTTTTCGCGTCAATGCAAACGGAAAGAAGATTGATGTCTGGCTCATCTATCAGTGTGTAAAATGCAAGCATACATGTAATCTTACGATTCATGAAAGAAGAAATCCGAAGTCCATCAGAAGAGAGGATTACGAGGAATTTCTGTGCAATTCATCTGAACTTGCACAGAGATACGGGACAGATGTTCAGCTGTTCTCAAGGAACAAAAAGGAGATAGACTGGACGGGTATCCGGTACAGCTTCCGGGATGAGGATGGAGCTCTTCATGATGAAGGGCTGGTTCTGGAAAAGGGAAATCGCCTTATACTGAAGAACTGTTTCATGCTGAAAGTGCGCTCGGATAAAGTTGTCTCTCTACTTTTGAGCTTGCCGAGACAAAGAATTAAAGAAATGGAAAAATCTGGGGATCTGACCGTGAGTGAAGACAAGAGCAGGCATGAGATCGTTGTCGATATTCACAGAGATATTGAAGTGTATATCTCGGAGACTGTGTGATGATTCTCTCTTGTATGAAATCTGATCGTAAAAAGAGACTGATGAAAAATCTCTCACACTGTGAGAGGTTTTTCCTGTTTTGTGATAAACGGTTCAACGATATTGATATATGACATCACGGGATTATAGTTATGTGATAATGAAATGGTATTCAGATAAAAAATCGATAATAATATACAGGAATTGAAACAATTTCAGGAACGGGGTTAATTCTATGTTAAATCTGGTAACCTGGAGTTAACATTGACCGCTTTTCGCGGTATCATAAACTAGGAAATATACGAATTCAATGGAGGTATTCTTTTGAATATTAATATGGTAATTGGGCTCTTCGGTGGTCTTGGATTATTCCTGTATGGAATGAAGATGATGGGAGACGGTCTGGAAAATGCGGCAGGTTCAAAGCTTAAGTTTATTCTGGACAAGGTAACGGCGAATCCGATCAGTTCAGTAATTGTCGGAACAATCGTTACGATACTCATGCAGTCAAGTTCAGCCACCACGGTCATGGTCATCGGATTTGTCAATTCAGGTCTCCTGAATCTTGTACAGGCAACCGGAATCATCATGGGTGCAAATATTGGTACAACGACAACGGCATTTCTGGTTTCGCTGAATATCGACAATCTGGTTCCGATCCTTATATTTACTGGATCATTCCTCTATCTCTTCACAAAAGCGAAGAAGAGAAGAGACCTTGCCAGCATACTTCTTGGATTTGGTATCCTGATGCTTGGTATGAGCCTGATGAGCGATGCTATGTATCCGTTAAGAGACTCTGAATCATTCAAGAATCTGATCATTGCAGTAGGGAACAAGTGGTACTTAGGGATACTCATCGGACTGGGAATCACACTGGTTGTGCAGTCAAGCTCAGCAACGACAGGACTTCTCGTTGCACTGACGACCACGGGCAGTATCACCATACAGGTTGCATTCCCGTTCATACTGGGTGCCAACATCGGTACCTGTATTACGGCCCTTCTTTCATCCATTACAGCGAACAAGATGGCAAAAAAAGCAGCGGTCATCCATCTTCTGTTCAATCTCATCGGAGCGGTCATCTTCCTTCCCCTCGGCCGTTATCTGATCGGTGTTGTCGAACAGATCTCACCTGAGAACATCAAGCTGCAGATTTCCTTCGTGCATCTCATCTTCAATGTCTCCAATACACTTCTGCTTCTGCCGTTTGCAGGTCTTCTGATCAGCATTGCAAACAAGCTGGTCGGAGAAGAGGACGACAAGGTTTCAGAGATTCTCGACAGAAGACTTCTTCAGACACCTAGCATTGCGGAAGGTCAGGTTATTTTAGAGACAGTAAAGCTTGCTGAACTTGCACAGGCAAACGTCAGGATGGCAACAGAGGCATTCATAAATGATGATCTCAAGGATGTTGACCTCGTCTACAAGAATGAAGAGAGAATCAATGAAGTCACGGAGATCATCACGAATTTTCTTGTGGAACTGTCAAGCAGTGATCTGGATGTCAACGAGTTCGCAAGAATCGGTGACACCTATCACGTCATCAATGATATCGAAAGAATGGGAGACCATGCTGAAAACATCATGGAGCTGGCTCAGGAGAGAAACCGTAAAAATGCAGTCATTACGGAAGAAGGCAGAGAAGAACTGAAAGCCATTTTCAACTATACAGACCTTGCAATGGATATCGCCATTGAAAGCTATAAGAACAACGACAAAGAGAAAGCCCTGTCCATCATCAGTGCAGAGAAACGGATAGATGAGCTTCAGAAAGAATACCGTGATGCGCATATCAGAAGACTGAATGCCGGAAGATGTACGGCACTTGCCGGAATCCTGTTCCTGGATCTCATCTCCAATCTTGAAAGAGTGGGAGATCACTCCAAAAATATAGCAGATACCATCGCGGAAATTAAAGAAAGAGACTAAAGCACCCCTTATAAGTCTATACTACCTTTGGAAAAAGCATCTGAAATCAACAGTTTCAGGTGCTTTTTCTGTTTGCGGATTTAGAAAGAGAAGTCTCGTTAATTCTAAGTTAAATCGGTGGTTACCCTATTCCAGTTCGATGGAAATGAGAGTAGAATGAGCGAGGATTAACAAATAGAGAATTCTATCGGAGGAAAAAAATGGACATTAATATGCTGATCGCATTACTTGGTGGGCTTGGACTCTTTTTATATGGTCTGAAAATGATGGGAGACGGACTTGAAAATGCCGCAGGATCAAAGCTCAAGTTCATCCTGGAAAAAGTTACTGCTAACCCTTTGAAAGCAGTGGGGATCGGAGCACTTGTTACAGCACTCATCCAGTCAAGCTCAGCAACCACTGTAATGGTTGTGGGCTTTGTGAACTCTGGACTTCTAAATCTTGTACAGGCTACTGGAATCATCATGGGTGCCAATATCGGTACGACTGTCACTGCATTTCTTGTATCAATGAAAGTGGATGCACTCGTTCCTGTTCTGCTCTTTACAGGATCGATTCTCATGCTCTTCTCTAAAGCGAAGAAGAGAAGAGATGTATCCTCAATCATCCTCGGATTCGGTATCATGATGCTGGGTATGAGCCTCATGAGCGATGCCATGTATCCCTTAAGGGATTCGGAGATGTTCAAAAATCTCATCATCTCCTTAGGAAACAAATGGTATCTTGGACTGCTGGTTGGGCTCGGGATTACGCTTCTGATTCAGTCAAGTTCAGCAACTACAGGTATACTTGTGGCGCTGACCACAACTGGAAGCATCACCACCCAGATTGCATTTCCGCTCATATTGGGCGCGAATATCGGAACATGCATCACAGCGCTTCTGTCATCTATCACAGCAAACAAGACGGCAAAGAAAGCGGCAGTGATTCATCTGCTTTTCAATCTTACTGGAGCGATCATCTTCCTGCCTCTTGGACCGGTTCTGATTTCCATAGTCACTGCCATTGCACCTGAAAGCATCAAGTATCAGATATCTTTCATTCATCTGATTTTCAATGTCTCCAATACCCTGATCCTTCTGCCGTTTTCGGGAACGCTCATTAAGCTTGCCAACGGAATCATCGGAAAGGATGCAGAAGCGGCTACAGAAATTCTGGACAGAAGACTTCTCCAGACGCCAAGCATAGCTGAAGGTCAGGTCATCCTTGAAACGGTAAAGCTTGCAGAGCTTGCTAGAAAGAATGTTCAGCTATCAACAGATGCGTTTATCAATAATGATCTTACCCATCATGATCTGGTTGTGAAAAATGAGGAAAGGATCAATGAAATCACCGAGATCATCACAAACTTCCTGGTGGAACTTTCAAGCAGCGATCTTGATGTCAATGAGTTCAGGAGAATCGGAAACACTTATCATGTGATCAATGATATTGAAAGAATCGGAGACCATGCTGAAAACATCATGGAACTGGCTGTGGAAAGAAACAAGAAGAATGCGGAGATTACACCTGAAGGAAAGAAGGAACTGGAGAATATCTTCAGCTTCACCGACAAAGCTCTCGATACAGCCATTGAAAGCTACAGAAACAATGATATTCAGATTGCGAATACGATC
>DAMDIS010000030.1:13019-15788 GCA_032100885.1 Proteiniclasticum sp. | reverse complement strand
GAAAGAGAAATCGACAAGCTTCAGAAGGAATATCGCAACGCACATATTTCAAGGCTGAATGCAGGAAAATGCACGGCTCTTGCAGGAATACTGTTCCTGGACCTCATTTCAAATCTTGAGAGAATCGGAGATCACTCGGTGAATATTGCGGAGACCATCTCCGGAGTTGACTATGACAAAGTGGCGATCGATCTGAGCGACAAAGGAATAGCCTAGAAACAAATCGCAGCAGGTTGATGCTTCAACCTGCTGCGATTTTTTCAAATTGACTTATATATAGGTGCAAGAATAGGGTGTTCACCAGTCCTGTAATGGTACTTGAAGAGTTCAGTTAAATCAGGATGTAATTGATAATGAAGAATGATCAAGGCTGCTGGAGTGTCCAGCAGCCTTAATCATATCGTTAGGGGTTTAAATCATATGTGAGGAAATAATCTCGAAATGCGTCATTTTCCTACAAAGAGTCTAGATTAACGAGAGAACATGCTTATGAATTTTTCGTTTGTTATCAGATATGATCTCATCAATCAGACGGACTAGAGGCTGTACAAAGGGGCCATGGATTTTATAGTGCAAGTACTGAATCTTCTGTGGAATATCAAGAGACAGTGAGGTGGTCGATACGAGAATATCAAAACTGTATTTTGAAAGCTGTTTTTCAGAGATTGATGTCTCTTTGTAAATTTCAATATCCATTACACGATTGGTGTTCGTATGAAGTGAACTTACAATATTTTCAGCGTGGGTGTAATTAAGGTGACTATAGACAAGAACTCTAGAGATGCTGAATTTCTTGAACAATATAGATGTAAGATCTTTCCATTTGGTGAGCAAGATATGCATCATTGATTCAATAAGCTGATCATTTGTTTTAATGTCTCTTTCCATACAGAGTGATTTCATCTTTTCTTCTGCCGGCTCATAAAAAAAGAAAAAGGAGTTTTTAAAAATCTCTATAAGATAGTAATCTCTGGGTTTGAACAGGATATAATCTTTGGCGATTTTTTTGCTTGAAGTCCTGATATACAGTTCAAGATAGGTATCCAGATCTTTCAGAATCCCTGTATAGTCAAAAGCCGGAAGATCAAAAATATTGATCAGCTCATTTACGGCTTTTTCTATTGATGCAACTCTTCTGGCGAATTCAGGGTTCTCCTTGAGATAACCTTCGAAAAATTGTGGTGAATAGTAAATATTCCAGTATGCCAGCTGATCTGCATATAACTGCGTGTCTTCAGATTTAACTCCTGTGTCACAGATTTTCTGTCTGAGTTCACTGCTTATTCTGCTGTGCTGCCCTGCGAATTCTTGAAAGGGAAGATGTTCAGCTCTGACTGAATATCCTTTTCTGTTTCGTATGAAATCCACTGCGAAATGAATTCGAAATACACTGTAGTCATAAAATATCTTTCCAATATCATTGCTGCTTAAAAACACATCAAGAAGTTTATTTATGTTGCTTTCGGAGATGTCTTCAAAAGGCCATTCAGAAGATGAGTAGGCTTCCAGGAAATAGGATGAATAAAATCTCCTGATTAAAATTTCTTCACCGGTTATACGGTAAGGATTGGCTTCGATGGATAGACCATAAGAAGAGAGCATTTCTTTAAGTGAATGGATTAACCGGTTAAAGGATGAAGAGCTCAAAAAAAGCATATCAATCAGGTCAGTACCGAAGAGCTGATTATTATGAAATATGAGTTCAAGAAGGATTATACCAGGCGTATTTTTAATGAGCTGTCTTTCAAATAAATCAATTCCGATATTTGAAGGCAGGTATAGCCGGACACCATCGTTTGATGTTTCAATAGAACCACCAAGCTTGGCTACTGTGCTTTTCAGTTCTGAAAGGTAGTTTTTGATACTACGCTGGGATGAGGATGTATTGATGGAAAGAGTTTCAATTGTTACAGGTTCTTTAGCCTGAAATAGATTCTTTAATATCTTATACTTCATCTGATCCTTGAGCTGTAATAACTCCCACATGATATCACTCCATATTTTTATTATTGAAAAACTATTAGTTTCAATTATATCACAGTCCTTCTTTCAAAATCCCATTTCTTGCACTGCTCAAGGTAAAAATAGAGAAGTCATAACATAATCGATTTGATAAGATATACAAATAGAGAATCATTATCTATTTGTAGAAAGTACATATTAGATAGGCTGATATCAATTCGAATTCATAATAATGGTTTCAGATCAGTGATCCGGCTGGTTGGCAGAGTGATCAAATCAATAAATTGGACTTTAGGAGGAAAAAATGAAACTTGTTACCCGAAAATTATACGCTTTATTTTTGACCGCAATCATGCTTCTGCAATTTGTCTTTACCATTCCTGTTGATGTCTTCGCCGATGCAGGTGAAGTTCATAAAGGGATAGTGGTAGAGGCGATTTTACTGCTGCGAGAAAATGGTGAAGAAGCAACGGCTATTAAATCAGGAGATAAACTTATGCTCCAGATTGACTGGGTGCAATTACCAGGAGGAGAAACCTTAACAGGTGAAACAACAATCAAGTTGCCTGAAGAGCTGATCATCGAGGCAGGAAAAATGAATATGACTGATGATCAGGGCATTCCTGCCGGCATAGCAGAACTGAAAGGAAATGAGATACGACTGATCACTGATTCAAATTCAGCTGGATCAAATGGAACGACTGAAATACCAGTTATGGTAGGCGTAATACCTGCCGGTAATCGTGCTATTCAGTTTATCATTAATGATGCAGTTGAAGTCATTGAGGTTATGATACAAGAAGAAAA
>DAMDIS010000030.1:9975-12942 GCA_032100885.1 Proteiniclasticum sp. | reverse complement strand
TTGACGAGATTGAAAAATCAGAGACCATAAGTGATGCAGGTTATTTGGATACCGATCACCAAGGTCTCTTGGAGGAAGTTTTCGGGACTGCCCCTTTGGAAACGAATGATATTCAGATTGATGAAAATATCAGTATGTCTTCGGAGATTGATGTAAATCAGTTCAAGTTCAACAACATCTATTTTCTTGATCATGATTATGATCCTGAACTTCATGACATAGAAGACTATATATACTCTGCAGACAGACCTTATGATTTGAACATACCAAACAATTATGGACTTCTTTATTTTGATTTTGACCTCATTGATGGTCATGATGTGAAAGCTAATGACACGTTCACTTTTAAGCTTCCAGAAGAACTCAAACCTGTAAGCGGAATTATGGGGGAGCTGGGTTCCATAGGGCAATGGTTTGTTCAGCTGGATGGAACCGTAAGGTTTGAATTTGGTGAAGGTGTCAACGGGGACGATGTCAGAGGTTATTTCTGGTTCTCCGTAAAGCTCGATGAGAATGAAATGGATGATACCATCATTCAGGATATCCGTTTTGAAGTCTATCCGGATTTTGAAATGAGATTCCCTGTAAAACCCAAGGGTGGTTCACTCCTGAATAAAAATGGAACCATCAACAACAACGGATATAATTCCAGTGAAGCATACTGGAGTATTGATCTCAATACATCTCTAGACAAACTGGATAATGCTTCGGTAAAAGACGTCATTCCTGTGAATATGCTCCTTAAAAAAGACAGTCTGATCGTCTATAGACTTGATGTCACATCAGGTGGTGTAAGGTCAGAGGGAGAAGTTCTTGAAGGAAATCGGTATGATTTAAGCATAGACGAAAGCGGGAATCCTACAATTTTATTTAATGGGCTTACAGAAGAGGAAAAATCAGCAGCCTATAGTATCAAGTACACCACTGAAATTGTTGAACCTTCTGAAGGGTTTGATGGAACACAGACCTTTAAAAACAATGTTGTGTTAAATAGTGGTGGCAAAAGATATACTTCAGCTTCAACCGTATCCAGTGGATATGGAAAAGCACTTGATAAACTGAATCCAAGTTATGACTGGTCCAGACAGGAGTTTCAGTGGACCATCAATTATAATTTCAATGAGAAATATATTGATTCCGATGAAGCGTTCATAACGGATTCATGGAAAGCAAACAATAACGTTGAGATGAAGTTTCAGTTAAGCGAGTTTGAGATTTACCCTGTCGCCATGAACCAGAGTGGAAATGCGATTGTATCAGACACCCCTATCGATTCATCTCTATATAATCTGGTGGGAGGAAGTACAGGGTTTATCTTAAATTTCACCAATGATATTGATCGCCAGGCCTATCAGATCAGATACAAAACGAGGATTCTCGGCTCACAAGGTTCGGATATCGTTGACAGTAGCGGATCTTTGACCAATAAAGTGGAAACAGGTACAGGAAAAGAGGACGGAAGCAGCGGAAGCTGGACACAAAGAGGCGTCATCAAATCTTCTACTGGCACTGATGTGAACAAAAAAGAGATCGGTTGGAGAGTTCTCCTGAATCAGAACAGTTACCTCATGGAAAATCTTGTGGTAACAGATACCTTTACAGGAGATGGACTGACACTCCTAGAAGATACGCTGATCATCAAAGGAAAAGAGAAAACATATCTCTTAGGGACTGACTACGTGCTGGTTTATACTGCGCCTGTTCCAGGGGTATCTTCAGGAGGATTTGTCATAAGCTTCACCGGCTCTGTAAATGAACCTCTGACTTTGACCTATACGACCCATTTTGAGAGAAATTCAGACGGTACTGCGTCTTATGTGAATAAAGCAAAAATCAGATGGAATGAAGGCGATAAGGAATATAACAGCGAAAGCGGTTCGATCACTGTAAGACCAGCCGGTTATACTGGTCCAAATGGTGTGAAGAACGGAAACTACAATGCGAAGGACAAAGAAATCACCTGGAGTATTCATACAAATTATGCAAGGCTGCCTATTGAAGATGGATATAAAATTTCAGATTCAATCCCTCAGAACCAGGAGCTGGTCGAGGGATATTTAGAAGTATTCAGTTACAATGTGGACAACAGGGGGAATATAACCGGTGAGGCGCTTCTCGATGAAGACAGTTACACAGTGGTTTATCCTGAAGCAGACAACGGATATAGGCTTGAGGTAAGTATGCTTAATCCCCATATTGGTGAAAAGACATCAGTGGGTATCCGATTCAAAACCAATGGATGGATTCAAGATCCGAAGGTGAAGAATATTGCTGAGTTTACAAATGGTAAAAACAGCTTCAAGCTGGAAGCGACAGTGACAATACCCTTCGGTGGTGAATATGTGCACAAATCCGGAATACAGACAGGAATCTACAACGAACGAGTTGACTGGACTGTTTACATCAACAGAAGCCAATCACTGATCAAAGAATATACATTGAAGGACAATCCAGACCTTAATTCAGTTCTTCTTGAAGATACCTTCAAACTGTATAGAGCGGTGGTGCAGACAAATGGTGCAATCACAAAATCGACTGATCTCCTTGTTGAAGGAACGGATTACAATCTTCTCATTAATACCGATAATGAAACAGGCAAACAGGATTTTGTTTTAAGTTTTGCCTATGATATTGATGATCCGTATATTCTTGAGTACAGCTCTTATATTGATCCGCTGGTCGGTAAAGGAGAAGCAATTACCAATGCTTATACTGCTGAAGGAATCACATCGGAAGAGATTACAGATGGCGATACGAGCAGTGAAGTGAAGAATGTGAATTCTGGAGGTGCCGGTGGAACAAGTATCCGCGGAGGACTGATCATCAGAAAAACAGATGAAAGCAATCCTCAGGCAGTCCTTGAGGGAGCTCTGTTTAACCTCTATACAAAGGACGGAAAGCAGCTCCTAAGGACCGGGATAACCGATACAGAAGGAGTTGTGAGGTTTGGGGGTCTGAGGCGTGGTG
>DAMDIS010000030.1:5881-9965 GCA_032100885.1 Proteiniclasticum sp. | reverse complement strand
AAGGAAATACAAGCCCCTAAAAGGTATGTGATCAGTAAGCCTCTTGCTGAAGGAATTCTAGTGACGTTAAACCATTCAAGTCAGGATGAGTTCAAGCTGTTCGAGTATGCTAATTCACTGTCAAAAATCAATCTAAGAAAAACAGACGAATCTGGCAACGTGATCAGTGCTGAAGCCGTTTTTGATCTCTATGCAGAAGATGGAACACTGTTCCGTCAGGACCTGAAAACGGTGAATGGACTTCTGAGTATTTTAGATCTTGATGAAGGAAAGTATTATGTGAAGGAAACAAAATCACCTGAAGGATTTATTCTGAATCCTGAAAAGTTTGCTTTCGAGATTAGAATAAATGAAGATGGAACACAGAGCGTCCCAACGGTAAACGTGGTGAACTACAAAGGCAAAGCTGAATTTGTCAAAGTAAATGAGCAGGGAGAGTACCTTCCGGGTGCAGTTTTTCACTTATACAGTGGTGAAGAAAGGGTGAGAACCAATCTGGTTGCTGATGAACGTGGAGCTGTAGTCATTGATAATCTGGCACCAGGTACATATCAGGTCAGAGAAATTTCTGCACCAGAAGGTTACCTGCAAAATACTGAAGAGATTCAGTTTACAATTCCAGAGAGTGTTCTAGGTAAACCTCAGACCTTTAAGCTTAAGCAGTTTATAAACTATAAAGGTATGGTCAGACTGTTTAAGGCTGACGAGAAAGGAAATCCGCTGGAAGGCGCACAATTTAGAATTGTCGATGACCAAAATAATAATGTAAAAACAGGAATGACAACAGGTGAAGATGGCCGTCTTTATGCCTCTGGGCTTGCGCCTGGAAAGTACAGTTTCATCGAAACCAAGGCGCCTTCAGGATATATACTTGAACCAACGCCTATAGATTTTGAAATTGGAACAAGCGCGGAAGGTATGCCGGTTATAGTCACAGCTGGTCATAAAGAGAACTATAAGGGATCCGCTGTGCTGAAAAAAATGGGTGAAAATGGAAATCTTTTGTCTGGTGCCGTGTTTGACCTATATGAAATAATATCGGGAGATCAGGTGCAGCGTATACTTGAAGGTACCTATACCACGAATTTGAAAGGTGAAATAAGGGTCACAGAACTTTCACCAGGAAACTATGAATTTGTGGAAAAGACTGCACCGGTTGGATACATCCGAAACACTGAACCGATTAAATTTATAATCGTCAGTGAAACTGTAGGCAAGCCGGAAATCGTTAACGCTGGTGATGCGATCAATTACAAGGGATCAGCAGTGATGGTAAAGACTGATTCAAAGGGCAATCCATTGAATGGTGCTGCATTTGAAGTAATCACTCAAGAAGGAGAGACAGTAAGAACTGGCCTGATATCCGACGAAGAGGGAAGAGTAACGGTAACGGAACTTGAACCTGGACGTTACAGCTTCAAAGAAGTTGGATCTGTAGAGGGTTATATTCTGAATCAGGAGCTACTCAATTTTGTTATTGAGAACGAAAGTGAAGGAAAGCCGGAAATGGTTGAAGCCGGAAACTTAATCAACTATAAAGGCAGCGTTGAACTGACCAAAAAGGACAAAGATGCTCATCCCCTGGAGGGAGCATTGTTTACCCTATATACTGAGAAGGATGAAGCTGTTGCAGAAAATCTGAAATCCGATGAGAACGGAAAAGTCTTTGTGGATGAACTTTCCTCTGGAAATTACTATTTCCTGGAAGAAAATGCACCAGAAGGATACATAAAGAATACTGAAAAAATCGCCTTTACCATTTCTGAATTTGCTGAAGGTAAACCTGAACAGGTAACAGTGGAAGCTGTAAACTATAAAGGGTCGGGTATGCTTGTTAAAGTCAGTGAGTCTGGAGACAAGTTAGAGGGTGCTGAGTTTGAACTGAAAGAAAAAGAAAGTGGTCTAGTCATCGTAGAAGGCTTAAAGACTGATGAAAATGGAACAATCCTCGTTTCAGGACTTGCACCAGGCGAATATACTTTCGTTGAGGTAAAAGCACCCATAGGATTTGTGACAAATAAAGAGCCTATGCATTTTACAGTGAATACTGAATATAGAGGTGAACCTGCAGTCGTAATGGCTGGAGAATTTAAAAACTATAAAGGTACAGCTGTTTTAGAGAAGGTCGATGCCAATGGAAATCCACTAGAAGGAGCAATATTTGAGCTTCAGGATGAAGAAGGCAATCTTATCCATACGGATCTCAGATCTGATGATGAGGGCAAGGTAATCGCGCTTAATCTCTCTCCTGGAATATACAGGTTTGTAGAAAAGAATGCACCTGAAGGTTATCTCGTAAATCTTGAGGTGAAAACATTCGAAATAAATGAAGAAGCTTATGGAGAACCGCTAGCGGTAGAAGCAGGAACGCTGATCAACTATAAGGGTAAGGCTGTACTGGTGAAGACAGATGAATCGGGAAATCCGTTAAAAGGTGCTCAATTCCATGTGATTGACAAATATGGCAAGATTGTCATCGAAGGCCTTTATTCTGATGAAAATGGAAAGCTTTCTGCGGAAGAGCTTAATCCTGGCGAATATTTCTTTGAAGAAATAAAGGCGCCAGAAGGATTTATCCGGAATCTTGAAAAAGTGGCCTTTGCCATCTTGGACATGAGTCATGGAGAACCTGAAATCATTGATGCTGGAAGCTATATCAATTACAAAGGATCAGCTGAGTGGTTTAAAGTTAATGAAAGTGGAGAAGCTATGCAAGGTGCACGCTTTAATCTAACGGATGAAGAAGGAAATATCGTGTACAAAGACCTGTTAAGTGACGATACCGGGAAAGTCATGGTTGAAAATCTGACACCTGGTGAATACACGATAATTGAAGTGGAAGCACCGGAAGGATATATTCTAAATCTTGATAACATCTCTTTCATCATCAATGATGAGGAGGTGGGAAATCCTCGTACAGTTGCAGCGGGTAATTTTATAAATTATCAGGGCAGTGTGATCCTCACCAAGACAGATGCATTAGGACTTCCTTTGGAAGGAGCGGTATTTGAGCTTAAACTGGATGGAGAGAAGAAGGGTGAATGGATAACCGATGAAAAGGGTAAGATATTCATTGATGAACTGAGACCAGGGAAATACGCACTGGTTGAAATCAAATCACCTGAAGGTTATATACTAGATCAGACAATCTATTCGTTTGTCGTTGCACCAGAAGAAAAGGGTGAGCCGAGCACAATTTATGCAGGAAATGCAAAAAATCATAAGGGAACCATGGAATTCATTAAGACAGATGAGACAGGTATGGTCCTTAAAGGTGCACATTTTGAGATAAGAGATGAAGAGAACAATCTCGTTGAGAGAGCTGTTTCTGATGTTGAAGGCATGGTAAAAGCTGAAAATCTTGCGCCAGGAAAATATAGTGTAAGTGAAATAGAGGCACCAGCAGGATACATCATAAATACTGAAACTCTGGACTTCACCATAGAAGGATTATCCATGGGTAAACCTGAAAAGATCGATCTTGGAGTTTTTGTAAACTACAGAGGCGTTCTGCGTATCGAAAAGGTAGACGGGAAAGGAAATCAGCTGGCTGATGCAGAATTTAAACTCCTAGATGCAGAGGGGAAAACCTACCAAGAAAAGCTTGTCAGTGATGAAAGCGGTAAAATTATGATATCAGGAATTGCTGAAGGTAAATATACTCTTGTTGAAGTTAGAGCACCAAAGGGGTATATTGAAAGTGATGAAGAGTATCCGTTTGAGATTGCAGCATCACATGAGGGAAGACCTTCTGAGATTCTCATCAGGGTGATTAATGAAGAATTGCCCGAGGAGGAGTCTGTTGAGTCTCTACCAAATGCAGGGGATGCGGATACCGGGTTTTTGTTTACCTTGATGGGGCTTCTGTTTATAACAGGTGGGCTGACATTTCTTAACAAACATAATAAAAGAAGAATCGTTTAACCCGTAAAATAATCGTAAAAAAGAGAATGCAGTCGTTTTATAAACGGTCTGCATTCTTTTTCTTGGTACCCGGATTATGCACCATCACTGAAAAAATGGGTGTTTTTTAAACAGCCGGGTAAATGGAGAGCTTAAGGTGTCTTGTCATTGTTTTTGATGA
>DAMDIS010000030.1:3488-5871 GCA_032100885.1 Proteiniclasticum sp. | reverse complement strand
CCATTTACTTTGAGTTGGTCATTCTTTGTGAAGAATGATGATTCTGTTAACTCTTTCAAAACAGATGATTATACAGTATTGATGTAAGGTGTAATTTATTGAGCCACATTGAGGTTTGAGAAGGTTTCGAGTATGCCGCATGTTGCAGATTTCACCGCAACATGGATGGCCTTTTCCATGACCATAGCAGACAGTGAACCGAGGATATTGAGGTCACAGATTTCCTCGCCCTTTGCCATGACAAATATCGTATCACCATCAACCATGGTATGTACCGGTCTAATGGCTCTAGCGTAGCCGTCATGACTCATGGTTGCGATCTTATTGGCCTGGCTCTTATCAAGCTTCGCATTGGTCAGAATGCACCCTATGGTGGTGTTGCCTCTAAATGATGCTTCCAGACCCTGATAGAGATAGCTTTCGGTGCTTTGCACCTCCTGATCCTTAAGTGGTCCTGCAAGGGCTTTATCACCTTCATAGATGGTTCCGAATGCATTGACAGCTACAATGGCACCAACCTTAAGTGTACCGATCTCAACGGCATAGGAGCCTATACCGGATTTCATGGAAGACTGCGGACCGAGAATTTTTCCAACAGTCGCTCCGGTTCCTGCGCCGTAAGAACCGTCTTTGTAATTCTTCATGTAGGCATTTGTGCAGGCTTCATATCCCATTTCTCTGTCCGGTCTTCTCGAAGGATTCTTGTAGCCCAGATCAAAGAGCACAGCTGCAGGGACAATGGGGACTTTTGCAAATCCCGTGTCAAAGCCGAGACCTTTCTCTTCCAGATACTTCATGACACCGGATGCCGCATCCAGACCAAAGGCGCTTCCTCCTGAAAGAAGAACTGCATTGATTTCCTGAATCATTTCCTCAGAGCGGATGAGATCCGTTTCTCTTGTTCCTGGTGCACCTCCCCTGACATCAACGCCAGGAACGGCTCCTTCCTCTGCGATGATTACGGTACAACCGGTACCGCCATCCTGATCCTCACTGTTTCCGATAAGGAACGCTTCAATTTCATTTATGCTGATTGTCTTCATTCCGAGCCTCCTGATCCATTTATTTTTATTTCATCATAGCATAAGAGAATAACACATGGAGACAAATCTTTCCGATTTTGTGTTAAGAGTTTCTTAAGAACTGGTGATGAAGAATAAATTCACAAAAAATAATTAAGGAATATTTATGCAGATTTGTGGAACAAGCCGGAATATTTATGAACATGCCCTTTGAATAAGTTGGCGGTTGTAATTGCAAAAAAACAGAATATATTGCAGGATTTGATTCATAATGGGCGTTTTATGAAAGATACTGCTAATCTAAATTCATAACCTTTGATAATAGAAGTAACCGGTATCATGAAATTCTGTATGTTTATGGAAACCTTGTAATTTCAATGGTTTTCATAACTGATTTAGCCCTTGTATACTCAGAAACTTGTGCTATTATTAGGGTATAGAAAGTCAGATAAGGGCAAAAAACATGAAGGATTTACCATCATGATGAAGCCGTTCATCTGACCAACTGACAACAAAAAATGATAATAATCATTCACTTATAAGGAGTGTAATAAACTAATGGGTAAAAAAACAATCGTTCTAGGCGTCATAGGTGCAGACTGTCATGCAGTGGGAAACAAGATTCTTGATTATTCACTGACTGAAGCGGGATACAATGTGGTCAATATTGGGGTTCTTTCTCCACAGGAAGACTTCATCAATGCTGCTATTGAAACTAACGCAGACGTGATCATGGTTTCATCACTTTATGGACACGGAGAAATAGATTGCAGAGGTATGAGAGAAAAATGTGATGAAGCAGGGCTTGCAGGAATCAAACTTTATGTCGGTGGTAACATCGTCGTGGGTAAGCAGGATTTCAGCGAAGTTAAAAGCAGATTTGTGCAGATGGGATTTGACAGGGTTTATCCACCAGGTACATCCGTTGAAACAGCATTGAAGGATCTGAATGAAGATATGGGTTTACTTGAGGCAATTGGAGCATAATAATTATGGAAGCATTTCTATTTATTGATTTTGGAAGCACTTATACAAAATTAACTGCAGTAAGTGCAGAGGATGATGTCATCCTTGCAACAGCGAAGTCATATACAACAGTGGAGACAGACGTAATGGACGGTTACAGGACCGCATACAGCGATCTTATGACACGTCTTGATAATGGAATAGAATTTACAAAAAAACTCGCCTGCTCTTCGGCTGCAGGCGGGTTAAAAATTGTCGCAATTGGCCTTGTGCCGGAGCTGACCATGGAGGCCGCCAAGCGTGCCGCCCTTGGTGCCGGAGCCCGAGTAACGGATGTTTTCAGCTTCAAGCTGAACAGCAGCGAAGTGAAAAAAATCAAGGAGTCCCGAGCGGAC
>DAMDIS010000030.1:681-3277 GCA_032100885.1 Proteiniclasticum sp. | reverse complement strand
CATGGAAAATATCGTCAAAGCGAAGGGTATGGTCCATGTGAAGGAATTCATCAGCGGAATCCTGATGCCTACGCCTGCAGCGGTACTCAAGGCTGCGGAAGTGCTCAGTGAAGGAACGAAGAATGAGGACGGTATAGGGGATCTTGCCGTCATCGATATCGGAGGTGCAACAACAGATGTGCATACAGTCTGTGAAGGCGCTCCAAGCAAACCGTCGGTCATCCTGAGGGGACTGGAGGAGCCGGTTGCAAAGAGAACAGTGGAAGGTGACCTTGGCATGAGGTATTCGGCACTGTCTCTTTATGAAGCTGCAGGAAGAAAATACATGAGAAGGCACAGCCTTGAAAACATCGAAAGCATCGATGTGGAAAAGGAATTTGAAAAAAGAAATCGGGAGACTGATTTTGTGCCTGTCGAGGATAAGGATATCCATTTCGATGAGGTCATGGCCAAAATCTGTGTGGACATTTCCATGACAAGACATGCAGGAACGGTCACTCAGGTCTACTCACCCTTAGGGATGATGTATTCCCAGGAGGGCAAGGATCTTATGGAACTGCCCTATCTCATCGGAACAGGCGGTGTCATCGTGAATTCCAAAAATCCTTCGGGGATTCTGAAAGCAGGTCTTTTCCATGAAGAGGATCTGGAATCGCTGAAGCCAAGACACCCGAAATATCTGCTGGACAAAAGATATGTCCTCTCCGCTCTTGGCCTGCTTGCCATGGTGGACGAAGACAAAGCCTTAAGAATGCTCAAGAAATATATTGTGAAGTGTTAGGAGTAAAATAATGGATTTAAAAAACAGGAAACTGACCGAAGACGAATTTTTCGGGATCAGAAAAGACGTACTTACCCACTGGCCTACAGGAAGTGAAGTGGATCTTCAGGAAGCTGTAGACTATCTCAAAAAGGTTCCGGATGAAAAGAACTTTGCGAAAAAGCTGAGAAAGGCAAAAGAAGAGGGAATCACTCTTGCTCAGCCTAGAGCCGGAGTTGCGCTCATCAGCGAACACATCAAGCTTCTGAACTACCTGGAAGATGAAGGCGGAGCAGATCTTCTGCCATCGACCATCGATTCCTACACAAGGCAGAACAGATACAACGAATGCCAGATCGGAATCGACGAGTCGCTAAAGGCCGGCCGTTCGCTTTTAAACGGATTCCCTGCAGTAAACCACGGGGTCAAGGGATGCAGAGAAGTTTACGAATCCATCAAGAATCCGATTCAGGCAAGACACGGCACACCTGATGCCAGACTTTTGAGCGAAATCATCACCGCTTCAGGATGGACATCCAATGAAGGCGGCGGAATCAGCTACAACATTCCATATGCAAAGAGCGTATCCATGGAAAGAACCATAAGAGACTGGCAGTACTGCGACAGACTCACAGGCTGGTATGAAGAACAGGGCATCGAGCTTAACCGTGAACCTTTCGGTCCGCTGACTGGTACACTCGTTCCTCCATCCGTCTCAAATACCGTTGCCATCCTTGAAGCACTTCTTGCAGCCGAACAGGGCGTAAAGAACATCACTGTAGGTTACGGTCAGTGCGGAAACATGATTCAGGACATCGCTGCCATCAGAGCACTTGAGCAGCAGACAGAAGAATACCTGAAGCGTTTCGGCTACAACGATGTGTTTGTCACCACAGTTTTCCATCAGTGGATGGGCGGATTCCCTGCAGATGAAGCCAAGGCGTTCGGTGTCATCTCAGTGGGTGCTGCAACAGCTGCCATGGCAGGAGCGACTAAGGTTATCGTAAAGACACCTCATGAAGCTCTGGGTATTCCTACAATGGAAGCCAATGCACAGGGTATAAGAGATACAGTCATGACACTCAATATGCTGAGAGGACAGAGAATGCCCATGAGCAATGAGCTGCAGACAGAGATCAACATCATCAAGGCGGAAACCAGATGTATGCTCGAGAGTGTGTACGAAGTGGGCAAGGGGGACTTTGCACGCGGAACAGTTGAAGCCTTCAAGCTCGGAATCATCGATATTCCATTTGCACCATCCAAGTACAACGCCGGCAAAATGATGCCTGCAAGAGACAATCAGGGTGCAGTGAGATACCTTATGACCGGAAACATCCCTTTCACCAAGGAAATCATCGATTTCAACAAGGACAAGCTCATCGAAAGAGGAAAGTTTGAAAAAAGAGACGTTACATTCCAGATGACAGTAGACGATATTTTCGCCGTGGGAAAAGGAAATCTCATCGGCAGACCGGAGGAAAAGAAGTAAATGAAAATTGTAGATATTGTATGCTCAGAAGGCAGAACAGGGTTTTATTTTGATGATCAGCGTGCCATTGTAAACGGAGCTGAACATGACGGATTCATGTACATCGGAGAAACAGAGACAGAAGGATTCAACTCCATCAGACTACCGGGAGAAAGCATTTCAGTCATGCTGATCCTTGAAAACGGAGAAATCGCTCATGGAGACTGCGCAGCAGTTCAGTATTCAGGCGCAGGCGGAAGAGATCCTCTGTTCATTGCAAAGGACTTTATCCCTGTAATTGAAGAAGTGGCGAAGAAGCATCTCATCGGAAAGGATGCCTCCTCATTCAAGCATCTTGCAGAAGA
>DAMDIS010000030.1:0-671 GCA_032100885.1 Proteiniclasticum sp. | reverse complement strand
CAAACAGACTGACCATGGCAGAAGTGGTCAAGGAAGAATACGGAACAGGTGTGGAACTTGCCCGAGTACCGATATTTGCACAGAGCGGTGATGACCGTTACACAAACGTGGACAAGATGATCATCAAGGGAACAGATGTCATGCCTCATGCGCTGATCAACAATGTCAAAGAGAAGCTGGGCGAAAACGGCGAGATTCTTCTCAAGTACATCACATGGATGAGAGACCGTGTCATTCAGTACAGAAGCGAAGAAGCCTATGCACCGATTTTCCATATCGATGTCTATGGAACCATCGGCAGAATATTCAACCAGGATCTGGAGAAAATGGCTGATTACCTGAAGACTCTTGAAGAAGCGGCTAAGCCTTTCCTTCTTAGAATTGAAGGACCAATGGATGTGGGCGACAGAACAAGGCAGATGGAAGCGTTAAGAGACCTCACAAAGATTCTTGATGACAGAGACATCAATGTTGAGCTCGTTGCTGATGAATGGTGCAACACATTTGACGATGTGGTGTACTTTGCAGACAATAAAGCCGGTCATATGATCCAGGTGAAGACTCCTGATCTTGGCGGGGTGAACAACTCCATCAAGGCGATCCTCTACTGCAAGGAAAGAGGCATCGGAGCCTACCTTGGCGGTACATGCAATGAAACCAACAGAAGTGCG
>DAMDIS010000029.1:18911-22426 GCA_032100885.1 Proteiniclasticum sp. | reverse complement strand
CCTGTTTTTAAGATGATCTGAGTTTGAATACTCCAGAACTTCCTCGTAGGAAGCCGTCATGGATTCATCAGGTTTCAGTACGATATCCCCTCTCTCGAAGTTCTCCTCAGCGTCTGAGAGATCTTCATCCTTGAGCTTTCCGAATCCTCCGTTAAGAACATATACCTTTTCAAGTCCATAATACTTCAGCATCCACCATAATCTCCCTGCTGCTGAATTGTCTCCATCATCGTAGATGAGCACTCTGGAATCACTGCCGATTCCAATGGATCTCAGTTTTTCCTGAAAATCATCCTGGTCGGGCAGAGGATGTCTCCCTCCATGCTCTTCTACGGCACCTGCCAGATCCCTGTCAAGATCAAGGAAGGCAGCTCCTTTGAAGTGTGCTTTGCTGTAGGCTTTCCTACCATACTCTGCATCGCTCATGCTGTACCGTACATCAATGACCTTCAGGTCTTTATTGTCCAGGAGAAAGTCCCTGTCTTTAAAATTATTCATGTTTCACCTCTATGATCATAATGAATCTATTTCATGCTCTTTAATACGTCCAGAAGGAATTCGTAGACATTCTTGACCGAAGTCAGGTCCATATGCTCGTTTGGTGTATGTACATCATACAGGTTGGGTCCTAAGCTGATCATATCCAGATCAGAGATTCTTCCGGCAAGTATTCCGCATTCAAGACCCGCATGGATGGCTTCAATCTTAGGTGTCTTTCCATATTTGTCCTCATATACCTTAATGAAGGCATCTCTCAGAACGGATTCCTTTGCATACTTCCATTCAGGGTAGGAGGATGTGATTTCAACCTGCGCGCCGTAGGTTTCTCCAATGACCTTCACCTTCTCAAGAACCATTTCTTTTCTAGAACCGACGCTGCTTCTTACAGCAAAATCGAAGTGGAGATGGTCTTCACTTTCATGGAGGACACCCAGATTCAGGGAAGTCTCCACAAGGCCTTTAATATCCTGACTCATGCTGATCACACCATTTGGCAGCGTAAAGAGCATGGATACCGCTTTCTTTGTCGTCTCTTCATCGTAGCATTTCTCTGGTGTGTCGATTTTTGTGAATGTGATGTTGAAATCATCATCCTGTGTTTCGATCTCACTGCCTAATGCGGTTTCAATCCTGGCCACTTCTTCAAGAAGCCCGTCGATATTCCCTCTGAAGATGACTACTGCCTCAGCTTCTCTTGGAATCGCATTGTTTTTCGATCCGCCATGAAGTGAAGTGATCAGAAAATCAAATCTGTGTCTGAGCATCTGGAGGGTTCTGCCAAGAAGTACATTGGAATTTCCTCTTTCCTTGTTGATATCTATTCCTGAATGTCCTCCCTTAAGGCCTGTTATGCTCAGCATATAAGCTGTTCCTTCACATTGGGTATAAGCAAGAGGAAGCTTGACTGTCTGCCTTGCTCCGCCGGCACAGCTGACAAGGAAGGTGCCCTCTTCTTCAGAGTCGATGTTGATCAGCATCTTTCCGTCAAAGTGACGTCCGTCTACAGCAGCTGCCCCCAGCATACCGGTCTCCTCTTCAACGGTTATCAGCACCTCAAGAGGCGGATGAGGAATATCGTCACTGTCAAGAACAGCTAGGGCATAGGCCACAGCAATGCCGTTGTCTGCACCGAGAGTTGTTCCTGTTGCATAAAGGTGATTGTCGACGACCCTCAGTTTAAGCGGGTCGTTCTTAAAATCATGTTCGGTATAATTGTTCTTTTCATCCACCATATCCATGTGGCCCTGAATAATAACAGGTCTGCTGGATTCATAGCCTGGTGTTCCGGGCTTCTTGATGATGATGTTCATCACTTCATCCTGAATGACTTCAAGATTTCTTTCCTCTGCAAAATTCTTCAGATAATCTGAAACTGCCTTTTCATTTCCTGATCCTCTTGGGATCCTGGTCAGTTCTTCAAATAAGGACAGCACTTTTTTTGGTTCATACTGATTTAATACGCTCATATTATTCTTCCCCCGTAAATTTATCCATCAGATTTTTAAACATATCACCGATTGTAACAGATTCTTCATTGTCGAAGAAACTCTGGTCCTCTTCCTGTGCATCTCTTATGGAGAAGCTGACACGTCTGCGTTCATCGTCAATGCCCAGAAGCTTGACTTTGATTTTCTGCCCTTCCTTCAGGATATCGTGTACATCTGTTACATGATCATGGCTGATTTCGCTGATATGCACCAGTCCGTCGACCCCGCCGTCCACCTGAACGATGGCACCTGCATCGATGATCTTCTTCACGGTTGCGTCGTATACCTGACCAACCTTCATCTCATGCACTCTGTTCCATGGGTCTTCTTCTCTGCTCTTTAAAGAAAGAGAAATTTTCTCGTTCTTCCTGTCGATTTTAAGGACATGAACCATAACCTTATCCCCTACAGACACGACCTCACTAGGATGGTTGATTCTTCCATAGGAAAGATCGGAAATATGGGCCAGACCGATGAGTCCGCCAAGATCGATGAAAGCACCGTAAGAGGTGATGTTGGAAACGGTTCCCTCAAGAGACTCGCCTTCTTTGAGTTCCTTCAGCAGTCTTGCCTTCTCCTTTTCTCCTCTGATTTTTAGAAGAGCTTTTCTTGAGAAGATCAGCTTGTTCTGCTCTTCATCATATTCTTCCACAAGAGCTTCAAGCTTCTTGCCCTCGAATACTTTCAGATCTTCCACATAGCTGTCTGAAACAAGTGAAGCAGGCATAAAACCGGATAAACCGTTATAGAAAATCCGTAGACCGCCCTTGACCACTTCTTCGACTTTCACGGTAACAGGTGTTTTGTCTTCCAGAGCCTTCTGCACCTCTTCTCTGGATACAATGGCATCTGCCTTGAGCTTTGATAACAGGACATTTCCCTCTCCATCATCGGATTTCAGTACGATGACTTTGATTTTGTCTCCCACTTCATGAGTTCCTGTAATGTCTTCATGGTGGTCATTTGTCAGCTCTTCTCTTGGCACCACTCCATCGGCAAAATAGTTGATGTTCACGATGACTTCATCTTTATTGACTTTTAATATGGTGCCCTCCAGGATATCCCCATCCTTGACTTTATTCAATGAGAATCCTTCCATTGCTTCTTCCATAGACATGTCATTCATGTTCTTCTCGTCCATACTGATCACTGGGCTTATTTTGAGCCCTTACCCCTTTCTGACTTTTATAGCTTTGTTAATTCCAATATTAACATAAAAAAGCTGAAGTTTCTTCAGCTTTTTAGTGGTTCTTCAGCTTTAACCGATCATTTTACTGTCGGAAATCATGTTATAGCAGTAGTCTATGATATCACTTCTCTTGATGATACCGATAAATACACCTTCATCGTCAACCACGGGGACGAAATTCTGAGTCCGCGCGAGAATAATGATGTTGTTGATATCTGCATTTATTGAAACGACTTCATGTTTTTTTCTTCTCTCAATATCTTTAACCTGCACTTTATTGGTATTTCTGAAGGAAAGACCGGGTGTGTTTTTGATCTTCCAAAGCAAGTCACCTTCAG
>DAMDIS010000029.1:10599-18901 GCA_032100885.1 Proteiniclasticum sp. | reverse complement strand
TATTGATGATAGGAATTGCAGAATAGCCATGATGTTCCATTCTCTCCAGAACCTGTCTCATGGTTGAATCAACCATTTCGTAGATCAGCTCCGACTTTGGAGTAAGAAAAAAAGCAATATTCATATGCACAAAACCTCTTTCATTGTTTTCTTTTACACTCATATTATAACATAGAAATAAACCTGTAACCGTATTCATCGTCTTTTTCAGAGAAGATTTACAACGCCGTCACAATATGAAATTCTTTAATCTGGGTTAAAATAACTCAAGAATATTGGCTTCATCGCGAAGGATCTCGAGTTCTCGTCTATGGCAGGTGAAGATGAAGATCTGATACTTGTCCGATACGCTCCTTAAGTAATCAAGGACGCTTTTCAGTCGCTTTTCATCATAGCTGGAAAATGCCTCATCCAGGAAAAGCGGCACTCTTCTGCCCTCATACACAAGCTCGGCCATGGCAAGTCTCAGTGAAAGATAGAGCTGCTCCATGGATCCATGGGACAGAAATGTGTCATTCCATAACATACCGGATTCCTGATAGCTCATGGAGAACAGTTCGCTGACCTTGACGGATCTTTCTGTTCCGGTGATCTCATTGTAGATCTGTGTCACTCTGTCATTCAGTTTTCCCGAAAACTCCTTACGCAATTTGTCATAGGAGTCTTTCATGATGCTTCTTGTCAGTTCAAGGACTTCGTATCTTCTTTTTAATCCTGATTCTTCATTCTGCAGAGTCAGGATGCAGTCTTCAAAGTACAGCGGTTCCTGATGATTCATTTCATTCAGAGAGAGCCTGACTCTGCTGATTTCATCCAGAAGAGCAGTCTCCTCTTCGCTCAGTTTTCTTTCCTTCTCTTCCAGTGTCTTAAGATCAAGGCCTTCGGAAAAGCCGAGAGAATCAAGAGCATCCAGTTCGCTTTTCACTTCCTCCTCGCTTCTGTCGCCGATGAGACCTTTAATGGCATATTTCAGAGCTTCCTCTCGAAGGGTACAATCCTTCATCCTCATGGCTTCGAGTTCGTATTCTTCGAGAAAATCATAGACGCTGTGTTTCTCTTCGTCAAAACCCAAATTTGATATGAGTTTTTTATAGGCATCCATCAACTGTTTTTTCTGCTCGGATAGTCTCTGCACCTCTTCCTCAAGTTTTCTGATGTCTTTACGGCAATCTTCCCTCTTTTCCTTCAGCACACGATAGTCTTCGTCATTCTTCAAAAGATCCTCAATGGAGGTTGTGCCCGTAAGACTCAGGATTCTTTCCTTATGACCTATGACTTCCGCATAGCGCTCCGCCAGCTTCAGCTTCTCGTCATTTCGGGGCATCCTGTCGATAAGCTTTTTTGACCGGATCACTTCTACAGGATCCATACCCAGTTCATCTGCCATTATCCTTATTGTCTCTTCACTCCTGTCCGCCATTTTCAGGTGACGGGATATTCTATTTTTTTCGGCTAATCGTCCTGCCGGGATGGTCAGCAGCGCAAGGAGAAAAATCCCCGCAGATACGGATATATCTTCAAATAGAGAATAATAGACAAAGGAAACAAGCGCCATAACGCCAGAGATGATGAAAATCAGGCTCTTTCTGGACCTTAGACCCATAAGATGCTTTTCATAGGTGCGTAGAACTTTCCCCATTTCTTCCCTGCGCTCGAGAAGATTTCTGTTCATGGTGGAACTCTGGTCGAAAAATTTGAGTTTTTCTTCAAGAAGCATTTCTTCTCCCTGCATCCTAACCATATTGAGGATGGCATCTCTTCCGATTTCCTCAAATCCTCTATATGGCTCAAGACTAAGATCAAGCTCAATCTGCCTGCGTTTAAGGGCTTCCAGATTTTCCTGAAGAAGACCAAGACTTTCTTGGGCATCTGAAAGCTTCATTTCTTTCTCCCTGACTTTTTTCAGCTCTTCATCAGAAACAGAAGGGAATCTGCTTCTCTGCTCTTCCTTCAGTGCTTTAAGGTCATCGAGATTTTTGCGGATTCTCAGGAATTCGTTTTTCACCTCATAGAGATGAATTCTGTCCTTCAGCTGGTGAATATCCTGTTTCTTCGATTTCAGTGCGCGATGGTTTTCTAGAAGATCAGCCAGTTTTCCGCTCAGCTCCTGAGATTTCTTCTCCATGTGCCTGGCATGGTCAAGTTTTGAATACAGCTCTGAAAGCTCGATGTAGATGTCATCCAGTCTGCCGTTTTTTCTTACGCCTTTGAGAAACTTCATTTCCTTATCGATTCTGTCCATGGCTTTTGTGAACGAGATTTCTTCGTCTCCGCTCTCCAGGATATTGGTGAGCTTTGTAGAAAGACCTTCATCCTTCTCATTGAGAAATTTTGTGGCATTCTGATTGATATAGAGCGTCTTGATGAATTCCTCAAGTTCCACATCAAACAGGGTTTTACCGAGATTTTCGGAGAAGTTCACCTGGTCGAAGGTGTCTTTCTCATATGCCCTGAAAAAGTCATCCTTTTTCTTACCTGCAATTTTCCGCTCAATGGTGATTTCCTGACCTTCAAACTCGATGTTCATGTTGCCGAACGCATAGTCCTCACCATAAGGGATATACTGTTTTCGCACATCCACATTGTTTTTGCGGGATGCTCTTGAGCCGTAGAACATGGACAGAATAAAATTCTCAAGTGTGCTCTTACCCGCTTCGTTGTTTCCGTAGATGATGTTGATTCCTTCATCGAATCTGAAGCTCTGATTTCTGAGTTTTCCGAACCGGTCTATGTAAATGTCTTTTATATGCATCAGAAATCCTCCTGACTGAGAATACGAAGACCCAGATTTGCAGCTTCTTCGAGTAAGGCGGCATCCATAGTGGACAGTTCCCGTTTTTCCTCTATGGTTCTCATAAACAGACCTTTCAGCGAATTGTCGCCAAAGGTCTCGAATCTGTCTCTGACCATGGTTTCATCAGAAAGCGAAAAATCTGAGAGCTTATATGCCAGTTCTTTCTCGATATCCGTAACATTAATGCTCAGATAGGAAGGCACTTCACCGGTAAGGGTGATTTTGTAGATATCGTTATTCTGATCAATCTGACTGAGAATCTTCTTTGAGATTTCATTTGTCGTCAGTGCACCGGAAATATCCACCGGCAGATGCCTGTAGCTTCGTCTGTTCATTTTTCTGAATGAGAGGTTTGTACCATCTTTGTAGACTGTACCCTCTATGATACCTTTCTCCCCCAGTTCATCAAATCCTCTCCCCTCAGGAATACCGGCATAAGCATAACTCGTCTGGCCGGCTTTCAGTATCCCGCTGAAGTCATGTCTGTGACCCAGTGCGATATAGCTGAAACCGCTTCTCTCGATGCTCTCTTTTGTGATGGGATTGTAGATATTGGTTCCTGTCGTGACTTCTCCATGCATCACGAGGATCTTTATCTCAGCTTCATGTACCGGTGTCCTTCCATGCAGCTGATTTTCTTCCTCGTAGAGATCCGTGAATCCCTGTCCGCAAATGAGACAGTCAAGTTCGGGGATATCTATTTCTTCGTATTCTCTGAATACATGGGTATTTACCGGGAATCTATGGTAGGCATATGGACTTTCTGATGTGTATGGGTCATGATTGCCCGGTGAGATGAATATTCTCCCGTGGAATCTTTCCATTTCCTTATGCAGGAACTCCAGTGTTATCTGGGTTACTCTTTTTGAGTCGAAGAGATCTCCTGTCAGAAGCAGAAGATCTGCAGAGATCTTAATCGCATGGTCAATGATTCCTGAAAATGCCTGAAGGAGTTCTTCACGTCTCTTCTTTCTGAATTCCATATGATGAAGGGTCAGTGGTGAATCCAGATGGAAATCTCCGCTCTGGACAATTTTTACAGATTTCAATGTCTTCCCTCCTCAGAACTTAAGTTCTTTTTTTAAATTGTATCATACTTCCCCCGGTTCGGACAGTCAAAACAAGGCAGACACCAGTATTTCACTGATTTCGCATTACAGTGACGCCTGAGCATTTTTTTTGCTATAATTTAGTATAAACAGTGAAATTTTGTGTAAGGAGCTAAAAATGGTAAACAATATTGCCCATAGAGGTTACAGCAGGTTCTATCCTGAGAATACGATGCTCGCCTTTCAGAAGGCTGTAGAGGCTGGATGTGATGCCATAGAACTAGATCTACAGCTCTCAAAAGACGGCGAGCTGATCATTTTTCACGATGATACGCTTGAGAGGACAACTACAGGTAAGGGACTGATCAGCCAGTATACAAAAAAGGAACTGATGAACCTCGATGCGAGCCGGCTGTTCTTCGGCACCCATCAGGACAACAGAATCCCTTCTCTTGAAGAATATCTGCACTATATTCAGGATAAAGACATTGTATCGGTCATCGAACTGAAGAAGAAGATCAACGCTGATGCCAGAATGGAAGAAAAAGTCATAGAGATGGTAAGATCCTTCAGACTCAGCGAAAAAGTGATCATATCATCCTTCAGTCAGGAAAGTATTTTAAGAGCGCGCATACTGGCTCCAGAGATCAGTATGGCTCTTATTACCGACTACTGGCTGTACAGAGGCGGAAAAACAGCGAAATCGCTTGGAGCCTCTTATATCCACCCGAGACATCTTTTTCTTCTTCCTTTCGTACTGGCAGAAATGAAAAGAGAAGGAATTCTTGTTCAGCCCTGGACTGTCGATGAAGAAAGACGGATGAGGTGGCTGATCAGAGCAGGTGTCAACGGAATCATTACAAATGATCCGAAACTACTTCATGAAGTCATCCACTCGATGAAATAGACATTTAAAAGAGGTGCGCATAATCTGCATTATACTGCACCTCTTTATGAGTGTCCGCGATTTACTTGTTCTGCTTGTTATCATTGTCCTTTGTCCCATCGGGATTTTTATCCTCACTGGTTCCTGAAGGCTTCTTTGCCGGCGCTCTCTTTGTGCCTGAAGATTTTCTTGGCGCTGCCGCTTTTTTCGGTGCAGGTTTTCCAGGAGCAGTCTCCTTTTTCTCCGCTTCAGCTTTCTTTGGCTCTTCTGTCTTATCTTCTGCTTTCTCGGAAGCTTCATTTTTTACAGTTTTCTCTTTCGTATCTCTGCTTTTGTCTTCCGCTTTTCTGACTTCCTTTTCAAGCTTCTTCACTTCATATGTGGAATTTGCCTCTCCGTACTGCGTGAACTTTATGTTCAGGTTAAGATCGTTCAGGCTGAATTTTTCAGAAGGAATATTCAGAATGATGTCATTGTTGATGGATGTCATGGAAATCTCATCCTTGTCCAGCACCACATCTTCAGCATCCAGTTCAGCTCCTGCCGCTTCATCTGTTTCTTCAATCTCATAGTGAAGTGTCTGCTCATTGCTTTCATATGAACTGCTTCTTTCCGAATGAGAACCCAGCCTGAGTTTGATGTTGAGATCGCTGAGGTTGTATTTTTCTACAGGGATCTCAAGCAGAAGTTCTTCCACTTCTCCTGATTCAGCAGATTCTCTGGGGTCGATATCCTTCACTTTTAACCTGGTCTTCTTACCGTAGTCTTTATCTGTCAGTTTTAGAATTTTTTTTGCCTGATTGATGAATTCTTCGATATTGTTGAACTCATACAGCTTTTTTCTGTACTTGAAGGAGGGTTTGTCTTCACCCCATGTTCTTTCCTTGCTTCTGATTGTAAGTTCAGGGAGTTCTTCGGCAAGTCTTTTGACGAGTTTGTCATGATCCTTGTAGTTGGCATTCAGTTTGATTTTCATCTGTAAAACCTCCATTCATTAGTGACCTTCACGCTGCAGCTTCGCAAGTCTTTTCTTGTATTTATCGAATTTCTTCTGTGTGCGTAGTATGAGTTCTTCCTGACAGTTGAACGGTTCATCTTTAGTCTGTATTTTTTTATAGGATCCGTCCGGTTTCAGCAATCTTGCTTTCATGTTGTCTTTAAGATTATATTCCAGTATCGTTTTGAGCTTGTGTTTGGCGGCGCTGTCCTCAACGGGTATCAGCAGTTCAATGCGCTTGTTTAGATTTCTTTCCATCCAGTCTGCGCTGCCGATAAATATTTCTTCGCTTCCATTGTTGTGGAAGTAAAATATTCTGGAATGCTCAAGAAACCTTCCCACGATGGACGTCACTTTAATATTTTCGCTTAAGCCTTTGACACCGGGCCTCAGGCAGCATATACCTCTTATGATCAGCTGAATCTCGACACCATCCCTGGATGCAGCATAGAGTTTTTCTATGATGTCTTTATCCACCAGCGAATTCATCTTTGCGATGATCAGTGCTTTCTTGCCGTCCTTTGCGAACTTCCGCTCATTCTCGATAAGTTCTGTAAACTTGTCACGCATATCTTCAGGTGCAAGGGTGGCCAGTCTCATCTTTTCATACTTGTAGTGACCAGACAGCCGATTGAAGATATCGGAGATATCTTTGGCTAGTTCTCCGTTGCAGCTGACAAGTGAGACGTCAGTATAGAGCTTTGCAGTGATATCGTTGTAGTTTCCTGTACCGACGTGGAAGTATCGTTTGATTTCATTGTTTTCTCTTCTGATGATGAGTAGAGCTTTGCAGTGAGTTTTCAGTCCTGTCACCCCATAGATGACATGACATCCTGCTTTTTCAAGTCTCAGTGCCCAGTTTATATTGTTTTCCTCATCAAACCTTGCTTTCAGTTCCACAAGTACCGTTACCTGTTTGCCGTTTTCCGCTGCCTCCGCAAGGGTTTTCACGATGGGAGAATTCCCCGAAACTCTGTAAAGAGTCTGCTTGATGGCAAGGACATCAGGATCAACGGACGCCTGCTTGATGAGTTTGATGATCGTTGAAAAACTGTCATAGGGATGATGAAGAAGTACATCCTTCCTTGCTATAGATTGGAAGAGATCTTCATGGACAAGCAGTTCTGGTACTGGCAGAGGTATGATCTCCTTAAATTTAAGCGTCTCATCAGCCGGCACTCTGCTGACCTTATGCAGAAAACTGAGGTCAAGCGGACCGCTGATCTTGAATACATTGTCCTCAGTAATCTCAAATTCATCCATGAGATATTCGAGAAGTTCGTAGGATATGTTGTCCTCCACTTCCAGTTTGATGACGTTTCCCCATTTTCTGAGTTTGATGGTTTCCTTGATGACTTCCAGAAGGTCATCCGCTTCTTCCTCGTTATATTCCAGATCCGCATTTCGGCTGATCCTGTAGCAGGAAAACCCGAGGACATCAAAAGCGTTGAACAGATCTCGTATCTGAAGCTTCAGAATTTCTTCAAGCATGATAAACTGCCTCACGTCTTTGCTGCTTGGCGGAAGATAATAGAATCTGTCCAGCACGTTTGGGACCTGAATGGTTCCTATATGATGTTTTTCCAGCGATTTCTTGTCTTCAAGAAGTGCGGCGATATTAAGCGTCTCTGACGTGATCAGCGGGAAAGGTCTTGAGGAATCCACAACCATAGGCGTCAGTACAGGATAAATGCTTTCCTGATAGAGTTCTCTGATGAATTCCAGCTGCTCATCATTAAGCTGATCATATTTAATGAATTCTACGCCGATCTGCTTCAGTTCTTTTTTGATGTCACTGTTGATGAAATCGTAAAGATCATTTAGCAGAACCCTTGTCCGTTTGTTGATGGCCATGGTCTGTTCTTTTGGTGTCATGCCGGATGAATCTCTTTTGTAGATTTTTGCATGTATCTGATCAGACAGTGTACCATAACGGATCATATAGAATTCATCAAGATTGGAAATGACGATGGCCGCAAATTTCAGCCGTTCAAGAAGTGGATTGTTTTTGTCCATGGCTTCTTCAAGAACACGATGGTTGAATTCAAGAAAACTGAGTTCTCTATTGATAAAATCCTTGGGACTTGATAAATACTGATCCATGCACACATTCCTTTCATTTGTTATATAAGTCTATTATAACTTATTATGTATTCAAAATTATATAAAAATTGAGACTTAATTGTAACAAATGCCACCTGATGTTCACAGAGTGAAGCCGCCCGAGAAAAGTCCTGACCAATAGTTATGCATCTCCAGACTTAATTGATATAATAAAAGAAATATGAAATTTTAGAAAGGAGGAGCCCATGAGAATAGGAATCATAGATATCGGCTCCAACTCCATGAGACTTGTCATCTATGAAGTAAACGGCAAGAGCTATATCGTAGTTGGACAGGTCAGGCAGTCTGCAAGACTCGGTCAGAATATGGAAGACGGAAATCTTGATCAGGGAAGAATCGATTATGGAATCAAAGTCCTTCATCATTTTAAAGAATATATGGACTCGAAAGAAGTAGACGAAGTCATTGCGGTTGCAACTGAAGCCATAAGGAAGGCAAAAAACAAAGAAGTT
>DAMDIS010000029.1:10093-10589 GCA_032100885.1 Proteiniclasticum sp. | reverse complement strand
TTCTCAGCCGCGCTAAAGCAGCACTGGGAAAAGACATCCGTATCCTCTCTGGTGAAGAAGAAGCGTTTTACGATTATTATGCCACGGTGAACACCATCGATCTTGATAAATGCCTGATGGTCGACATAGGGGGCAGCAGTACAGAAATCGCTCTGATTGAAGATAAGATCATTCAGGAATCCATATCCATCCCCTTCGGCAGTATTGTTCTGACCGAGAAATTCAATCCGAAGAACAATGACAAGGATGAGCAGAATCTGTACAATTATCTCAAACAGTCTTTCAGGAAAATCAGCTGGCTGAAAAATGCCAGAGACTACCCCATCGTGGGTATCGGAGGTTCTATCCGAACACTAGGCAAAATCGACCGCTTCAGAAAAGACAATGCCATGTTCATCTCTCACAATTACAGCATGGACCAGAGTGACGTCTCTGAGATATATGATCTTGTCCGGGATTACCACAAGGGTGTGGTCAAAAGGATTTACGGACTCAG
>DAMDIS010000029.1:7207-10083 GCA_032100885.1 Proteiniclasticum sp. | reverse complement strand
CAAGGACCGTGAAGATATTTTCATCGGATCACTTGCGACCATGAATATCCTCATGAGATATCAGAATTCAAAAAAACTCTTTGTGTCCAATGCGGGTATAAGAGATGGTCTTCTTTTTGAGTACCTTCTTGGAAGAAACAGAAGAGTACGCGATGTGCTGGAGTTTTCCCTGGACAACATCATATCCAATCATATGTACAAGGGCTATGAAGGAAAAGACCTCTTTAAGCTTGTCAGCAGCATGTACAGCGCACTTTGCAAGTCATACCCCTATCTCATAGGAAACGGTAAGGTGCTGAAGACGGCTACCTACCTGTATGATATCGGTACGAACATCAATTACTTCCAGCGTGACAGGAATACCTTCTACAGCATACTCAATGCACCCATTAACGGTCTGAGTCAGAAACAGATCCTCATGGCCGCATCCTGTGCGTCGGTATTTTCCGCAAATGATCTTCTGAAGGAATTCTTCAATAAAAAGATTCTGTCCTCTCGGGATATGAAGATCATCGAGATGCTCGGAATTCTGATTAAGATTGCAGAAGCGATAAATCATGGTGTATCGGATAATACGTTCATCAAGTCGATTTCAATGTCGGATTCGACTATGATCATGGAAGTGAAGTCCAAATCAGATCCGATCTTCAAGCAGGAAGAACTGAAGAACTACCTATCAAGGTTCAAGTATCTCTACAAAATGAATCTTGATGTGAGATTTGTTTAAAAAGACGAAGGGCAGCATGAAGCTGCCCTTTTAAAATGAAAGAACCCCGGCTTAGCCGGGGTTCCTCAAAGTGAGGTATATGTATACTGGTGAGTTTACACTCATCAGGTCATATATGTATTATCCGATCAGCTTGTCTAAAAGACCAGTTGTGGACAGCAGGATCAGGAATACTAGTACAGGAACTACGAACTTGATGAGGACAGTCCAAAGCTTTTCAGTCTTGAATGCACTTCCAAGTTTGATTTCCTTAATAGCATTAGGCACTCCCCAGATGAATCCGATGAAGATTGCACCCATAAGTCCACCAAGTGGAAGCAGATAGTAGGATGTAACAACATCCAGGAAATCAAAGATGCCGTAGCTGTTTCCATCAATCCATGGAATGAGGAATCCGCTCCATGCACCCATCGACAGTGAAGCACCGATACCGATAATAAACATCAGTACAGTAAAGAATGTAGTAGCAAACTTTCTGCTCCACTTGAACTGGTCGATTCCGAATGCAACTGTAACTTCCATAAGGGATATGGATGATGAAAGAGCTGCAAAGAATACCAGAACGAAGAACAGTGCTGAGAAGATCATGCCTAGAGGCGTTTCTTCAAATACAGCTGGAAGAGTGATGAACATCAGTCCAGGTCCCTGTCCAGGCTGGAAGCCGAATGCGAATACTGCTGGCAGTATAGCGAAACCGGCCAAAATAGCAACAAGTGAGTCAAGTGAAGGAATAAGGAAAGCATCCTTTTCCAGATCTTCTTCCTTGTTCAGGTAACTACCGTATGTGACCATGATACCCATTCCAAGGCTTAGTGAGAAGAATACCTGACCAAGTGCGGCTATGACGACTTTAATTGTAATCTTTGAAAAATCAGGCTGGATAAAGTATCTGATACCTTCCATAGCGCCATCTAATGTAACTGATCTGAGCACAACGAGAACAAGTAGTCCAAAAAGTGCTGGCATCAGGAATTTAGAAGCTTTTTCAATTCCGCCTGAAATACCTCTGATAACTATAAGTGCTGTTAATCCCATAAATAGCAGATGATAAATAATCGGTTCTACAGGTGATGCGATAAAGTTTGAGAAATAGCCCGCTTTATCTGCTCCAACCCCAGTGAATGATGCAACGATATATTTCATAACCCATCCACCGACTACCGAGTAGTAGGAAAGGATCAGAAATCCTGCAAGTACACCAATACCACCAATAAAGCCGAAGCCCTTCTTGATTTTGTTGTAGGAACCGTAAGCGTCGGAGTTAGCGTGTCTACCAATGGTCATTTCGGCAAGCATAAGTGTAAATCCTAATAAAACTACAAGTACGATATAAACTAATACGAATGCGCCTCCACCATTTTCTCCTGCGAGATACGGAAATTTCCATAAATTTCCAAGTCCGACTGCTGAACCAACTGCAGCCATAAGGAAACCGAATCGTGACGACCAGGTACCTCTGTTTTCTTCCATAATAAATCCCCCTTTTTTTTATCAAGTTTGTGATTTCTAAGATTATGCGTTGTCATTCAGTCAAAGAATCATCAACCTTGAAAATTACAGTTATCATTATAAGCGGTAACAGAAAACATTATCAATAGAAATCATAAATATCCATTTACAATTCTCATTTTCATAAATTATCATAAATTGTTCTGTGAATCTATTAGAAATTCGGTGAATTCATTATGAAAAAATGGCATCTGAAAAGGTTATCAAATGCCATTTCTGCATTACTCCATGAGATTGATTTGCAGTTATTCAATTATTCTGCTGATTATTAACGGTTTGTTTGTTAACTACTTATCAAGGAATTTCTGGTTGCAGGTGTCTATTATGATTTCCAGAGCTTTCAGCCTTGCATATCTTTTGCTGTTTCCGTTGATCACATACCAAGGTGCATTTTCGGTTGAAGTTTTACTGATCATATCGTTGATCGCTTCTTCATATCGATTCCACTTTTCGCGGTTACGCCAGTCTTCATCCGTGATTTTCCAGACCTTGTTCTCATCTTCCTGCCTCGCTTCAAATCTTTCCAGCTGCTCGTCTTTTGAAATATGGATGAAAAACTTGATGACAATACCGCCGAAATTTGTAAGGGATGTTTCAAAACTCTTAATTTCATCGTAAGCTCTTTTGACATCCTTGTTGG
>DAMDIS010000029.1:4332-7197 GCA_032100885.1 Proteiniclasticum sp. | reverse complement strand
TGGCTGCAAATCCCTCTACCCGTTCTACCATAAGTCTGCCGTACCAGGATCGGTCATATATGGAGATGTGACCCGTTTTTGGAACTTCTCTCCAGAACCGCCATAAATAGTGATGTTTGAATTCAAGATCTGTAGGCGCTGCTGTGGTGTTGATTTCGTATCCTGTGGGGTCAAGCTGCTGAATGACTCTCTTGATGTTTCCGCCTTTCCCTGCAGCATCCCAGCCTTCATAGACCAGAATAAGCGGAATTTTCTTTTCGTAAAGTGTATACTGCACATCGCGCATTTCCTTCTGCAGTCTGTCGATCTGCTCTCTGTATTCGTCTTTGGTGATGTCAAAATCCCCTTCATGCTTCTTGAGGATATTCGGAAATCTGCCGTCAAAGAATCCGTCATTGTTTTTCTTTTCTTCAGATGTCTTCTTCTCCTCTTCTACTCTCTCTTCCAGTTTCTCAACAATGATCTTCAGGACCTTGTTCACTGTTTCGTATCTGTCGTCGTATCTTACTCTGACCCAGGATTTCTCATCTTCCCTGATGATTTCTTCCATCTCTTTTCTGTAGTCCTCGTCATTGTCGCGGTCATACTCCTGTGCTTTCCACATGGTTCGGGGATTGTCGTACATTCTTCTTATGTGTTCCTTCTGCTTGTCTTCGTCGATTTCCACGTAGAACTTGATCAGCTCCGTACCGTCTTCCACCATGGTTTTTTCGAAGTTTCTCATTTCTTCAAGGAGTATTCCTGTTTCTGGATATCTTGCGTTTTTGACCGTTTTGTTCTTCATGGCGATATATAGCGAGTACCAGCTTCTGTAATAGATGCCGATTTCAGTATTGGCTGGTGTATTGACAAAATACTGCCATAAAAACGGTTTTCTCAGCTCGATTTCTGTAGGCGTATGTGTCGCATAGAATTTCGTGTAGCGCGGATCCAGCGAGATCAGAAGCTCATTTGAAATCCTGCCTTTTCCTGAAGCATGGACACCTTCAAAGACGATCATGACCGGTACACCATAGTCTTTCAAAACTCTCTGCAGATAGCCGAGCTTTGTGGAAAGCTTCTCTTTCTCTTTCTGATATTTTTTTCTGTTATTCTCTTCCACTTGGCACCTCCTCAATCTTATGCATACATTTTACCACAATCCTGTCCCTTAGATATTTTCATTCTGTAAAAGAAAAAAACATGATATATTAATTAAAAGATACAAGAGATATATGGAGGTAAAGAATGTTATCAGTCATAAAGTCTTTTAATGAATTAACACTTAAAGAGCTCTATGATATACTTCAGCTAAGAGTGGAAGTATTCATACTGGAGCAGAACTGTTTATACCAGGATCTGGACGGGTATGACGAAAAAGCCGATCATGTCCTCATTTTCGAAGGAAGCGATCTGGCAGCATATGCGCGGATCTTTCGAAGCAGGATTAAATATGATGCAGCTTCCATAGGGCGTGTCATCACAAGTCCCAAATACCGTGGCAGCGGCTACGGAGATATCCTCATGAAAGCGTCCATAAACGCACTGCTTGATCGGGATGAGCATCATATCATGCTTTCCTCTCAGAGCTACGCTGAGGGTTTCTACAGAAGACACGGATTTGTGAGAACTGAAAGAAAGAGCTATCTGGAAGATGATATCCCCCATGTGGAGATGGAATACAGACGAGGTGATCTAAATGAATGAAAAGAGCTACACCATAGTAAAGAGCGACAAACCGAAAAGAATCAGACAGTCCTGGAATGAATATTTCATGAGCATCGCAAAGGTCCTTGCGGAAAGATCTTCCTGCGACCGCGCCTATGTGGGAGCGGTCATCGTCAACAAGGACAACAGGATCATCGCAACAGGCTATAACGGAAGCGTGGGCAGCAAGACGCCGCAATGTGATGATATCGGTCATGTGATGCGTGACGGTCACTGCATCGCCACTCTGCACGCAGAAATCAACTGCATCGCCTACTGTGCAAGGGAAGGAATCTCTCTGAAGGACTCCAAGATCTATGTTACCCACTTCCCCTGCCTGAACTGTACAAAGGCAATCATACAGTCAGGAATCAGGACCATATACTATCTTGACGACTACCGCCTGGATGATTATGCTCTCGAGCTAATGAAAGTCAATAACATCGAAACCGTCAAGCTGACGATGAAAGACAACAGTATAGAGAAATAAAGAAGAAATCCCCCAGCCAACAATGATGTTGTCTGGGGGATTCTGTTATTTGTCGAACACGCCGCCGTTCTTCTTGTTCTTGAATGCTTTTCTTGTCATTCCTTTGTTTTTGTCGGGACGATCGGTATTCTTCGTCTGATTTCCGCCCTGCTTCTTTTCTTCTATGAGCTGTTTCATTTTATTTATACTCTCTGGTGTCATTGCCATGATTATTACCTCTTTTCTAGTCCATTTTTCGCACTTCAATTAACTTTTCAATTATAGATAAAAAACAGTGAGATTACCAGTTTTATTTTTTGCTATTCTGATCCGTCTCCGATTTTCTCTTTCTTTTCTCTTTTGACGACATCCATCTGTCTGTGCAGTTCTTTTTTCATCAGATCCATGACCTCGCTCTGATCCATCTGCCTGTTCTGGTACTCAGATGTGGCCACTCTGATCATGACATTGATATAGGCATATGCCAGTGCAGTAGTAATAAGTGCAGCTGTGCTGCCCGAAATCAGACCGCCGACAATGGTTCCCGCTCCCGGTATAAGCTTGAGAAGATTTGACACAAGGGCTCTGCCTGTATATACAGCCCCTGATACCCCTGCAGCTGATGAGACCACCGATGTGATCATCCCTCTGTTGACAGACACCCCAAATATACTTGTGATCTTGGCGATCATAGCAACCTGACTGGATGC
>DAMDIS010000029.1:0-4322 GCA_032100885.1 Proteiniclasticum sp. | reverse complement strand
AGGAATAGGTGTGAAGCCCACCATGAAAGTTTCCGTGATGAATCCCTTTGCCCACTTCCTGGCGTATGCCGCCTTTTTCATCACATCAACTTTCTGGGCGTTTATAAAAGCCTGTTCAGCACTCTCCGGAATGAAATTCAAAGTGAGATCCACCAGTTCCTGAAGACCATATGATGGAATATGATATCCTCCGATCTGGAACGGTTTTGCAATGAGTGATACTGTCCCCTTGATATTCATTCTGAGGGATTCGATGTATTCTGTAAGCGCCTCCGCATTTTCCTTCTGAAGACTCTGGGTGAGAACGACAATCACTGGAAGTTTTTCAGAAAGCTCTCTGATGAAACCTTCTTCAAAAGACTCCAGTCTGCTGCTTCCGGCATTTATGCAGTACCATACCACATGGATTTTCTCTCTTTCGCCCAGTTCATTTAGCGTTCTGATCTCCTCATTCACTTCTTTTCTCACCTGAGTCTGAACGGACTGGTTCAGTTCCAGACCTTTTGTATCATAGAGCGTAATGGGTACGCCTTCTTTTGTGATCTTTTCCAGATGTTTTGTGACAGGTTTTCCGATACCTGTTGCAACAAGATTCTCCCTGAATATATGATTGACCAATGTACTTTTTCCGACTCCGGTTTTTCCAACCAGAAGAATATTGATCGGATTCATTGCCTTAACCTCTTCTTCAGTGAGGTGCATGATATCTCTGACAACATTTATGACATCCAATGAACATACCTCCTTTGACAAATTTTCAGATTTGTCTTGTATCAAACATACCAAAAATACATTAATATGACGTTAATTTTTTTAAAGAGTCTGATGAACGCGAAAAAAAGTCTGGACCTGTTTTCAGGACCAGACTTTACTATTTACATGCTTAGTTTAAAAATCTTCTTGCAGTGATGAAGTTGTGATACTTCATTGTGCTGATTTCTACAGATTTACCAGGTCTTGGGGAGTGGATCATGTTTCCACCGCCGATGTAGATACCTACATGGGAGATGCTGCCGCTGCCGAAGAATACAAGGTCTCCTGCCTGCAGGTTTGAGTATGCCACTTTAGTTCCCACTGTTGCCTGCGCACGGGATACTCTAGGAAGGTTTACGCCGAACTTTCTGTATACATAGGATGTGAACCCTGAACAGTCAAAACCGCTTGGTGTTGATCCTCCCCATACATAAGGTGTTCCAAGGAACTGATATGCATAATTCAGGACTGCACTTCCTGATGCATTTGAAGATGCTGCAGGTTTTGCCGGAGCCTGTACAGATGGTGCTGCTGGTGCTGCTGGTGCTGCTGGTGCTGCTGGTGCAGATGTGCCAGAATTATTTGAAGCGCTGTTCTGCGCCTGCTCAGCTGCTCTTTGCTCTGCCGCTCTTCTTTCAGCCGCTCTCTGCTCTGCCGCTATTCTTGCCGCTTCTGCAGCTGCTGCTGCTCTTCTTGCCGCTTCTCTCTTATTCAGGATGGTTTTACCCTTTTCTATGAGCGCAACAATCTTTGCATCGGTCGTATCTGTCACGATGTTTGATCTTACAGCTCTAAGGCTGGCAACTGCTCCCTGAATCGCTTCATCTGTACTGGAAGAATCGTTGATGATGTCATCATTGTCTCCGATATAATACAGTTCGGCGAAAGCAAGATTATTCAGGATTTTCTTTTCTTCTGTCTCGTAATCTTTTAAGAGATTCTCTGCTTCCTTCTTCTTGTTCTCTTCCTGTCCTAAACGGACAAGATTATCGGCTTTAAGTACCTGAACCTCATTCATTGACTGATCAAGCTCAGCTTTCTGTCTGTCTAGCTCATTCTTTATCGCCTGTATTTCATCCAATAGCTGCTTGTCTATTTTTGCGATTTTTAAAATTGCGTCTGTACGTGAAATAAGATCAGCTATACTCTCCGATCCAAGAATTGTATCGATCATACCAGCATTGCCCTGCTTGTACATGGCTCTCAGTCTCTCACCGTATTCTTCTTCCTTTTCGGTAAGTTTTGCCTGAGTTTCGCTGATTTCAATATTCTTTGCTTCGATTTCAGTATTCAAGCGATCTATATTGTTGTCGTTGTCTTCTATTTTTAGAATAATATCCGTGATTTCGTCAGCTATGCTGCCTATTCTGGATTCTATTTCATGCATTTTCGCTAAAATTGCGTCATATTCACTCTTGATCGTATCAAGTTCCATCTGCTGGTGCTCAGTAAGGGGAGTAGCTGAAACTGGAACAGCAGCACCATAGAGTATTGATGTCAAAAGCAGCGCAGCTATTAATTTGTTCTTTACACTTTTCATCTGAACCTCCTGAAGGATTGGTATCCAACTTATTACAAATCTATTACAGATTGAATTATAGGTTTAAGTTGTGAAGAAGGTATAAAGAGTTAATTAAACATTAAACAATATCTAAAATAAATCCGATTTGTGAACGCTAGTTAATACTTATTAATCACTATAGCACCAGTAGTTTACGACGTATTCATGACTTGTCGGAATATGTAAGATAAGTAGCAGATATCTATTCATAAAAATATTACATTTATGCATAATTATTTTTCGTGAAAATAATGCTTAAAGTCAGCATTTCTTTGCCAACTGCCGTTTTCTAGTGTTATAATCACATCAAAGAAATGAGGTGATTCAAATCAATAAAATTTTAATTATCGAAGACGAGCCTTCAGTGCTGGAAGCCATATCCGCCTACCTGAGAAAGGAAGGTTATGAAGTTTACACAGCCGAACGAGGATATAAAGGACTGGAATATGTCAGTGAGATCTCTTTTGATCTCATTATTCTTGATCTCATGCTTCCAGATATATCGGGAGAAGAAATATGTAAAAGAATTCGAGCAAAATCAAATACCTATATTTTCATGCTTACAGCAAAATCAAGTCTTGAAGAAAGAATCAAAGGACTTGATCTTGGTGCCGACGAGTACCTGGTCAAACCGTTCTCTCCAAGAGAAATTGTCGCAAGAGTGAATGCACTTTTCAGGAGAATCAAGGATGTTCCAGAAAACAAGAATATCGTATCATTCAACAACGGTGAACTGGTCATCGATCACGACAAAAGAGAAGTCAAGCTTAAAAATGAAGAGATCGGACTTACACCAATCGAATTTGACATTCTTACGATTCTTTCGGCGAACCCTGGAATCGTTCTTTCAAGGGAAACGCTGATCGACAGAGTTCTTGGACCTGATTTTGAAGGTGTGGATCGAACCATCGACGTCCACATCAAGAACATCCGCAAGAAGATTGAAGATGACACCAAGAATCCGTCCTATATCATCACGGTGTTTAAACTCGGTTATAAGTTTGGTGGTGGACAGTAATTGAGATCAATTAAGTATAAACTTGCCATAGCCATTTCCATCAGTGCGCTCCTCTCTCTGCTGATTGCCTATGTGGTCATCAACCTTACGCTAAACGCGCGGTTCAACGACTATCTGAAGGTAAACCAGTTTAAACGTGATGAGAGAATCGTAGCCACTTTTAGAGACAGCTATATCAGAGATAACCGATGGACCATCACTTCCGGAAAAAGTCTAGAAAGAGATGCGGAAGCATCCAACTTCACCATTTCCCTGCTCAACTGGGACAAGAGCGTAATGTGGGCCATGGATCCTCTTAAACTTGTGGAAAAAGAGAGAGAAATCAATCCTGACTCGGCTTTCACCATGGAACAGTATGTTCCCTACGAGTATCCCATAAAGAGTGAGAATCAGATCATCGGTTATGTGGTCATCGGTCAGTTCTCTCCCCTTGTCATCTCTACAGAAGACGAGAACTTTCTGAATTCTATCACCATGAGTATCCTGATCAGTGCTTTCATTGCAGTGTTCATCATCATACTGATCGCTCTTTTCGTCGCAAGGCAGCTCTCAGATCCCATTGAAAGAATATCGCAGACTGCGTACAGTCTGTCCATGGGTGATCTCTCAGCAAGAGAGACATCGGAAGCAGATGTCATTGAAATCGAAACACTGAGAAACAGCATCAACTCTCTCGGAGAGAAACTTGACCGGCAGGATATGCTGAGAAAGAGACTGATTACAGACGTCTCCCATGAACTCAGAAACCCGCTGAATGTTCTTCAGACGAATCTCGAAGCGATTATTGACGGAATCCTTCCTGCTACACCAGAGAGGCTATCGTCTCTCAATTCCGAAGTCGTCAGATTCGGAAAGCTGCTTGATAACCTCAATATTCTCAAACAGTTCGAAGCAGAGAGCATGGTGGCCAAGATTACAGTCCTGGATATCCAGCAGGTTCTTCAGGATATCTACCACAACTTCCAGGGATTAACCAGAGAGAAAGCGATC
>DAMDIS010000028.1:18674-22847 GCA_032100885.1 Proteiniclasticum sp. | reverse complement strand
CGAAGAAGTGAGAAGATTTCTTCAGAAATTCGGTCATTTCAGCGACAGCGGAAACGACTGCTCCAAAATACCATGGCGGGAGACACCGTCTCTTGTCTACAATATGATCGAAATGGCTCAGGAACCCATGAAGAATGAGCACTGCCTCGGATTTAAGGACATGAAGCTGCCGGTCATGAAAAGAGGATTTTACGGCGGGCTTTACAGAAGAACCAGCAGGTTTGCTGTTCTTCGTGAATCCATCAGTTCACTATACACCTTCGGTTATGGTCAGTTCAGGAATATCTTCATCAAAATGGGCAGAGATTTTGTCAGGGAAGGGCTTCTTGAAGATCAGGAGGACATCTACTATCTCTACTGGGATGAACTGGTGGACCTTGTAGAGAAAGGGAAGGAGTTTCCGCTGATGAAGATGGTAAAGGACCGTAAAGAAGAGCTTCTTCGATATGAAAAAATACATGTTCCGGAAATCATCATCGGCAAAGAGCAGCCGCCCCTCAGCTTTGATGTCAAGGTTGATCTCAAAGGCATTCCCACATCTCTTGGGGTATACAGCGGTCCGGCCAGGGTACTTCACGGATTTTCGGATTTTGAGCGTCTCATGGAAGGGGATGTGCTGATCATTCCATTTTCAGATGTGGGCTGGTCACCACTTTTTGCAAGAGCAGGTGCGGTCATTGCCGAGTCGGGCGGGATTCTTTCCCACAGTTCCATTGTTGCGAGGGAATACAGAATTCCTGCTGTGGTTTCAGTGCCTGGAGCCACAGGGATCAGAGACGGCAGGATGGTTACCGTTGACGGATACAGCGGAAACATTTTCGTTGAAGAAGAGTAGGAGGGAAGTGTAACATGGATGATTACGGAAGACTCATCATTTTTTCTGCCATGGGCTATCTCATCGGTTCTGTTTCTTTTGCCCGCACAATCTTTGCCCTTAAACGTCCAGGGGAAGAACCCGCACGCATAACCAGCGTTTCCACAGACGGTGAAGCCGTCATCACCACCCATGCAGTCGGGGCAACCAGTGTCATGATGGTCATGGGAAAGAAATGGGGTGTGCTCACCATGGTTCTGGATCTCCTGAAAGCTTTCCTCCCCATGGTCGCCCTGAGAATAATCTATCCAGAGGAATCATACCATCTCATCACAGGGCTGTTCGTCCTCATCGGTCATTTATGGCCCATCTTCTACCGCTTCAGGGGAGGTGGAGGCAACTCCACAGTAATGGGCATGATGCTTGCTGCAAGTCCACCGGGTTTTCTGGTCACACAGCTTGGTGGGATGGTCTTTGGTATGATTTCCCCTTCGCTTACATTCATCGCGGTCGTCGCCCTGTCCATACCCTGGTTCATGGTGACAGAAGGTGTGCTTGCCGATGAAACCCTCTTTGCGGTGCTCATGACCTTTTTCTATCTGCTGGCACAGTATCCGGAGACCCGGGCATATCTTCGCTACAAGAATGAAGGGTACACTTTTGATTCAAAACATGTGGTCAATATGATGAAGCATGCATCGAAAATGAAGACAGACAAAAAACATGATGGAAAGAGGGATACATTATGAGCGTTCTAACAGCCAGAAGTCTCAGTAAAGTCTATGAAGTGGGCAAGCATAAGGTGAGCGCCCTTGATGGCGTGAGTCTCAATGTGGAGGAAGGAGAGTTCATCGCGGTCATGGGTCCTTCCGGAAGCGGAAAATCCACGCTTCTTCACCTTTTAGGTGGGCTGGATCAGCCCAGCGGAGGTGAAATCGAGCTCTCAGGAGAAGTGGTATCCCTTCTTTCCGATCGCGATGCAACACTTCTCAGAAGACGAAACATCGGTTTCGTTTTCCAGTTCTACAATCTCCTGCCTACTCTGAGCGCACAGGAAAATATCCTTCTGCCGCTCATCATCGACGGGAAGAAAACGAAGGCGTATGAAGAAAGGCTTGATGATCTCCTTCTGCGTGTCGGACTGACAGAGAGAAGAAATCATCGTCCAAGCGAGCTCTCGGGAGGAGAGCAGCAGAGAGTCTCACTTGCAAGAGCGCTCATTACGGAGCCGAAGCTTCTGCTGGCAGATGAGCCCACAGGAAATCTTGATTCGAAAACCGGAAAACATGTCATGGAGCTGCTTGCCGAGTGCGCAAGGGATCTTCATCAGACCATCGTCATGGTCACCCATGACCCGAAAGCGGCAGCTCATGCCGACAGGCTGATCCTGCTACAGGACGGAAAAATCCTGAAGGAACTGTCATTTATGGACAGCCAGAGCTTATCCGAGAAGGCGCACATCATCCTAAGCAGCCTTGAGAGTGGGGAGTGATGGGTATGAGACTGACAAAGCTCATCACTTTACGGTCCATGTACAAAAGAAAATCAAGAAGCATTCTGACTCTTTTTGGCATCATCATAGGCGTTGCCGCCATCTTTTCCATCAATCATGTCAATGAAAAGGCCTTTCAGTCACTGACCAGTTTTTTTGAAGGCACTTCCGGGAAGGTGCAGCTGGAAATCTCCAGTCTCTCTCCGGGAGGAACTTTTGATGAAGAAATACTCAGAACTGTTCTTGAGACAGAAGGAGTGGATAGAGCCATACCCGTACTTGAAACCACAGCCCTTATCAGAGATGAGGACGAGGAAGAGGAGCCTCTTTCCATCGGATTTTCGGGAATAGGAAGCGAAGGGTTTTCTCTTTATGGCATCAATCCTGAGATGGATAAGGAGATGCGTGACTATATCCTTCTTGAAGGCAGTTTCTTTGCTGCCTCGGATGAGGCGAAGATCATGCTGGTCTATGACTATGCTAAGGAGAAAGGAATTGAAACAGGAAACCTCGTCAGAATACAGATGGAGCATGGGGTTGAAGAAATGGAAGTCACCGGACTCATCAAAAAAGAAGGAGCAGGCATGACAAACCTCGGGAAATTCGGAGTCATGCCTATTTCCTATGCCCAGAGAATAAGAGCCAGCGAAGGGCAGATTTCAAGAATTGATGTCCGAGCAGATCTGAATACGGTGGAAGCGGCAAAACTTGAAGAGCTTAAAGTAAGGCTCTCAGATGAGCTTACGGACAATCTGCAGGTAAGCTATCCCAGTCAGGGCGGCCAGGAAACCAGTCAGATGCTTGGCGGCTATCAGATCAGTCTGAACTTCATGGCAGGCATTGCCCTCTTTGTGGGCGCATTTCTCATCTACAATGCACTCTCCATGACGGTCGCGGAAAGAAAAAGAGAAATCGGTCTCCTCAGATGTGTAGGGCTGACAAGAAGGCAGACCATCAGCCAGATTCTTTTTGAAGGGATCATGCTTGGGCTGATCGGATCAGTTCTGGGTATTCTTCTTGGCATGATCATGTCTGACGGTCTTTCGGGGCTGATGGAAAATATCCTGGGCAGTCCCATTGAAAAGGGCGGATTTTCGCTTCTCATGATCCTATCCAGCATGGCGGTTGGGGCAGGGGTCACACTCCTGTCTGCAGTTTTTCCCGCGTTTTCTGCCGGAAAGGTCTCACCGCTTGAAGCTCTCCGCACGGGAGAAGGCAAAAAGGAGAACAGATTTCACAGGTTTCTCTGGATACCAGGTCTGGTTCTTCTTCTGGTCTCAGTCGGCATTCTTGTATGGAATCCGTTTCCTTATGATGTGCAGTTCAGGCTCGGCAGCATAACGGTGTTCATGCTGTTTCTGGGTGCGACACTGATGATTCCTGCTACCTTGTCTGTCTGGCAGCATATCGCAAAATGGCCGTTCAGGATTCTATTTGGCGGGATCGGTGTCATCGGAATCAGAAACATCGAAAGATCGAAAAACAGAACCATGCTGACGGTAGCGGCGCTCATGGTTGGAGTTTCCACGATTGTCGCCACTCAGGGCATAACCGGTTCATTTCGCGCGGATCTTCTCGACTGGATGGAGGCCTACCTTGGTGGTGATATTTTCATCAGTTCCTCCATTCCTGTGAATTCGGGAATTCGTGAGGAACTGGAAGCTTTTGATGAGGTTGACGTGGTATCGCCTTCTCTTCTTCAGCCGGCGGTGTGGATGAGAGAAAGCGGTGACGAAGAGGAAATCACCTTTCTCGGCATCGATCCCAAAGCCTACAGCGAAGTGACGAGATTTGTCTTCATCGATGAGGAGACAGGTGAGGAGGAGGTTCTGGAGAAAATGGCCAGCGGTGATTATCTTCTCGTTTC
>DAMDIS010000028.1:15531-18664 GCA_032100885.1 Proteiniclasticum sp. | reverse complement strand
AAATACGGAATCGAAGAAGGAGATGCACTCACTTTGAAAACGGTGAAAGGCAGTCATGACTTTACTGTGGCAGCAGTGGTTCTTGATTTCTCAAGCCAGGGTCTTGTGGTTACAGGAAACCTCAGAGATCTTGAAACATGGTTTGAAAACAGCGATATCAGCAGTATGTCATTAAGTATTGCAGAGGGTGCAGATGTCGAGCGCACGAGAGAGAAACTGAAGGAAGCCTTTGAAGAAGACTATGACCTGATCATTGAATCAAACACCGCGCTTAAAACCCAGGCAGATGAGCTTATGAATCAGGCTTTCGGGATGTTTGACGTTCTCGGCATTCTTTCTGTTATGGTTGCTGCCCTTGGTGTGCTCAATACCCTGACCATGAGCGTCATGGAAAGAACCCAGGAGATCGGTATGCTGAGAACCATGGGCATGACGAGACTTCAGATTGTAAAGATGATCGAATCGGAAGCAGGGCTTCTTGGGGGGATCGGAGGTGTCCTCGGACTGATCCTCGGTCTCCTTCTTACAAAGATCCTTCTTGCGGCCATGGGTGCCATGTCCGGATATCAGCTGGATTTCATGATGCCGGCAAAAGCCGTCTGGATGAGCATTGCTGTTGCTGTCGTGACATCTTTCATAGCGGCGCTCTTTCCTGCTGTAAAGGCGGCAAAGACACCGATGCTCTCAGCCATTCAATATGAATAGGAAAAGGTAAAACAGGCTTAGGGGATATAACTTAATGATTTGTTGAATTGTCATTAACATTCTACTGCCTATTCATAATATATAATTGAGTAAAGGTAAAAGGAGCAGACAAAGGGAAGAGCACTTTATCGTGACATGTGGAGATTGACCTTTGTGACAGGAGGGATAGGATGAGAGATTTTATAGATTCCATAGATCCGATTTATACCAGAGGCGCTGTATTCATCATCGTCGCCATCATCATGTATGTGGCTGCGAAAAGAGTCCTCAACAGGTTCTATCCGGTTCTTCAGGAACAGAACAAGTGGTATTTTACGAGAAAAATCGTTATGAACACCATCTACCTCATCATATTTCTCATCTTTATCTTTACTTTCAGCGACCAGTTTCAGGGATTATATACAACAATCGGTCTTGCCGGTGCCGGGATCACTTTCGCCCTGAGAGAAGTGATTGTGAGCTTCGCCGGATGGTTTGCCATTCTGTTCGGAGACTTCTTCAAGGTGGGCGATCGGGTGCTTCTTGGTGGAATCAAGGGAGATGTCATCGACCTTGGAATCCTCAGAACGACACTCATGGAGATTGGAGACTGGGTCGACGGGGATCAGTATAACGGCAGAATAGTAAGGGTAGCCAACAGCTTCATCTTTACTTCGCCGGTTTATAACTATTCCGCAAACTTCCAGTTTGTCTGGGATGAAATCACCATTCCTCTACATTTCGGAAGCGATGTAAGTGCAGCCAGAAAGATACTCCTTGATGTGGCTGATGAAGTCATGGGAGATGTTTCGACACAGGCCAAGGAAGCCTGGTATGAAATGAGAAAGCACTTCAGACTGGAGGATGCGGCCCTTGAGCATCAGACCTTCATGACCTTTGATGACAACTGGATCAGTCTTTCGCTAAGATACGTTGTGGACATCAGAAAGAGACGACTGATCAAGGATCGTCTGTTTACAAGAATACTGGAAGAGCTTGAAGAAAGGAAAGATATCATCGAACTTGCTTCGGAGACCATTGAGCTGGTCTCATACCCGAGCGGAGACGGGAAATCCTGAGAATCTCTTAGACAGACAGATCATCATTCTAATGAAAGATCTGTGGAAAAAGGATCTGGAATGAATCCAGGTCCTTTTTCATTTCAGAAGCGATATCGGAGTGACGTGCATAAAGACAGGGAATGTATCTCAGAACGTCATATTCCGGCAGATGGAAGTGAACGCCGAGACTGCATGAATAAGGCTCTGCAGCGGTTTCAAGGATAGGACCATATCTTTTTTGAAAAACATAAGAATATCTTTGTTTACACTATGTTCAGAAGATGCTAAAATGAGTAATAATTTCCGACCGACCGTTCGGTCGGCTGTTCTGAGGAGGACTTGAAATGATCTCAAAATATAGCGTACGAAAACCGTACACTGTTGTGGTTGCAGTAATACTGACCATAGTGTTAGGGGTAATATCGTTCATGGGGATGAAGACAGATCTTCTCCCTACTCTTGATCTGCCGTTTGTTGTGGTGATCACACCCTACCCCGGAGCAAGTCCGGAGAAAGTGGAGCAGCTGGCCACAAGACCCCTGGAAGCGGCTCTGGGTACGTCGAGCGGGCTCAGCAGCCTCAATTCGATCTCCAATGAAAACTCCAGCATCATCATGATGGAATACGTACAGGGAACCAATATGGACAGTGCAATGATCGCACTGTCGGGCAGCATCGACCAGGTCAAGGCGAACCTGGATGAAGGAATCGGACAGCCGATCGTTATGAAGATCAGCCCCGATATGCTTCCGATCATTGTTGCCAGTGTCGACATCGAAGATATGGCCATCGATGAACTCTCCACCTTCACAGAAGAGGTGATCATGCCCTCTTTTGAACGGCAGGACGGTGTGGCATCGGTTACCGGAAGCGGTCTTGTGGAATCAAGACTTGAAATCAGTCTTGTGCCGGAAAAAATACTGGCACTGAACGACAGAGTCAAAGGAAACATTCAGACGGAACTGGCCAAAGCGGAAAATGAGCTTAAAGATGCTCAGGAGGCGTTGGCTTCAGGACAGAAAACTTTAGCCACTGAATCATCCAACCAGAAGGACCAGATTGCCAAGGCGAGCACAGAACTAAACAGCGCCATGGGTAATCTCAATGCGCTCCTTGCTGAAGAAGCAAGTCTCACAGCGGAGAAGGCTGCCCTTCTAGCTGTCAGAGAGCAGCTCGGCGGCATACTCGATCTCAATGCTGTATTTGAGAGCATCTTTCCAAGCGGTGCAGAAAATCTTTCACCTGAAGACTTCCAGACCATCCTCGATTCCATGCAGAATCCTCCTGAAGGCATCAACGGAATGAACCAGGAAGGTGTGGAGCAGCTCTCGGAGCAGGCAAGGGAAGCCATCAAGACACTGATTGCGGTAGAGCTTGATCTTCAGAGC
>DAMDIS010000028.1:10123-15521 GCA_032100885.1 Proteiniclasticum sp. | reverse complement strand
AGAGCATAGGCATCAGGCAGATGACCATCTCTGCCATGAAGCCTCAGCTGGAAAATGGCCTGAATGAAGCGAAAAAAGCCTATGAACAGCTGGAAGCCGGAAAAATCACCATGGCAGTCGAACTGGCCAAGGCAGAAGTGCAGATGCAGACCGGTATGGCCGAGCTGGACAAGGGTCTGGTCACATTTGAAGAGTCAAAGGAGGAGGCGCTGAAAAGTGCGGACCTCAACAATATTCTTACAGAAGAGATGATCTCGAATATCCTGAAAGCCCAGAATTTCAGCATGCCGGCAGGATATATCGCCGATGGGGACGATCAGATCCTCGTCAAAGTAGGCGATAATTTTGAAGAAACGGGAGAAGTCAACCGGCTTGTACTCTTCAGCATGGAACCCATCGGAGATATCTATCTGAGCGATGTGGCATCAGTTGAAAAAAGAGACAACTCCGACTCACTTTATACTAAAGTCAACGGCAACAATGGTGTGCTCCTGACTTTCCAGAAACAGAGCACATCTTCTACCGCGGAAGTATCCGATGCCATAGACAAGGAAATCGGAAGACTTGAGGCTCAGCATGCGGGGCTTAGAATCACACCGATGATGGATCAGGGAGACTACATCGACATGATCACAAGCAGCGTCATGCAGAACCTTCTCATCGGAGGATTCCTTGCCATTTTAGTGCTTCTGATCTTCCTGAGAGATTCAAAGCCGACCTTTGTCATTGCCCTCAGCATACCGATCAGTCTGACCTTTGCCGTTGTCCTCATGTATTTCAGCAATGTCACGCTGAATGTCATTTCGCTTTCTGGCCTTGCGCTGGGTGTAGGAATGCTTGTGGACAACAGTATCGTCGTCATTGAAAATATCTACAGACTGAGAAAAGAAGGCATGCCTGCAATGCAGGCGGCAATTGAAGGTGCCAATGAGGTTTCAGGAGCGATCTTCGCATCCACACTCACAACCATCTGCGTGTTCCTTCCCATCGTATTTACACAGGGAATATCAAGGCAGCTTTTTGTGGATATGGGACTGACCATCGCCTACAGCCTGATCGCAAGTCTCATCGTTGCGCTTACCCTTGTCCCTTCCATGGGCGCGACTCTCCTTAAGACAACCAGTGAAAAAGAACATAAGTGGTTCGACGGGGTCATCCGAAGTTATGGAAGAGCTCTTGAGAAAGCCCTCCAGTTCAAGTTTATAGTGATCCTTTTTGCAGTAGCACTCCTTGGTGTGAGCATATACGGTGTGACACGTATCGGTACGGCATTCATACCGGAAATCGACTCCCCTCAGATGTCTGCTACATTTGAAGCGCCTGACGGACTGACCACAAGTGAAGTCAATGCGCTGAATGATCAGGTTGCTGAACGTATACTTTCCATCGAAGCCGTCGAGACGGTCGGTGTCATGCGAGGAGGCGGCGGCGGAATCATGGGGATGGGCATGGGTGGACCGGAAAGTCCCGGAACCAGCACATTCTACATTCTTCTTGAGGATGAAAGAGAGCTGACCAACCGTGATGTGGAAAAACTGATCTATGAGAAAACCGAAGATCTTGGTGGAGAGGTCGGCGTATCAGCATCGAACATGGATCTTTCCGCCTTAGGCGGAAGCGGTATCCAGGTGGAAATCAAGGGATTCGATATTGACGTCATGGCTGAGCTGTCAAGAGAGGTTGCGGCACTCCTTGAAGACACTGAAGGGACGAAGGATGTCCTGACTGGTCTTGAGGATTCAGGAGAAGAGATCCGAATCATCGTCGATAAGGACAAGGCCATAAGAGAAGGGCTTACTGTAGCCCAGGTCTTTCAGGAAGTATCCACTGTGCTCAGTCAGGAAATCACTGCAACGCAGCTGACAGAGCTTGGAACAAGCTTCCCGGTTGTTCTGTTGAAACCGGAAAAAGACGGTCTTTCCAGAGAAACCATAGGGGATCTGTCCATGACGGTCACCCAGAGAGACGGCACGGAAAAGACCGTGATTCTTAAAGATGTTGCAGATATAGTGGAAACTGAAAGTGTCCAGGCGATCAGAAGAATAAACCAGAGCAGATACATGACCGTTTCAGCAGCTGTTGCTGAAGGGTATAATATCGGGCTTGTGGGAAGAGACTTCGAGGATAAGCTGAATACACTGGAAGTGCCCGAAGGATATGAAGTTACCCTGGCAGGGGAGAATGAAAGCATAAGAGATACCATGAAAGATCTTGTCGCCATGATTCTTCTTGCCATAGTCTTCATCTACCTCATCATGGTCGCACAGTTCCAGAATCTCCTTTCACCGTTTATCGTGCTGGTTACACTGCCGCTGGCATTCACCGGAGGATTCCTGCTTCTGCTCATCGTGGGCATGGACCTTTCTGTCATCGCCATGCTGGGATTCCTTGTTCTTGCAGGGGTTGTCGTCAACAACGGTATTGTGTTTGTGGACTATGTCAATCAGCTTAGAGCAAGAGGGCTGACAAAGAGGGAAGCGCTGATTCAGACAGGAACAACCAGATTAAGGCCGATTGTAATGACAGCTCTGACGACCATACTGGCCATGACGACACTTGCCTTCGGATTCGGAAGCGGAGCAGAAATGATGCAGCCTATGGCCGTCGTAACTGTCGGCGGACTTGCCTATGCAACCCTTCTGACACTGTTTATCGTTCCGATACTCTACGACCTTTTCAACAGAGAGAAAAAGAGAACAGAGGACGTGGAAAGAGAAGAATACGACCGCAGCATGGAGGTAAGATAATGGATTTTGCAGATAAGTATACCGAAAAACAGATCCATATCTTTGAGGGCGTCATGACCCTTTTAAGAGAAGGCAGACAGATCCATGAACTGAAGGTTGCGGACATCGCAGGTTCTGCAGGAATGGGAAAGAGCACAGCCTATGAGTACTTCACCAGTAAAGACGAAATCATCCGGGAAGCCCTGACTTTTCATCTCAGGAAGAACTTTCTGGAACTGACCACCTATATTTTCAGTGAGAAGACATTCGGAAAAATGATGCAGAATGCTCTGGACCATCTGGAGCAGAGCCTTGAAAACCGCTTTACAGGCGTATTCATGATTCTTCTTACGCAAAAATACGACAAGAAGAACAAGAGCAGTTTCATGGATGAAGAGATGAGGCTGAAGCTTGAAGAAGTGGTCATCGACCAGATGATCAAGGCTCTGGAAATCGGACAGAAGGAAGGTCAGATCGGAGGAGATATCACTCTGGCAGAGTTCAAGATGGTTGTGTTCGGACTTTTCAGCGCTTATGTGCATGAACTGTTTCCTCTTAAAATCAGCGGCTGCATCCTTGAACCGCTTAAGGTAGAGGACGATCTGAACAAGGAAGAAATCGAAGAACTTAAAAAAAGGACACTGATGCTGATTCTGAAGGCACTGAGATAACACTCAGGCACTCAACTGAAAAAGCACCCGATGACATCGCTGATGAGCGGATGATATCGGGTGCTTTCGTGTGCTTAGCGGTTTAAAATTCGATGGTTCAGACCATCAAACTGCATTCTGATGAAGTCTTTGATTTCCTGGTCAGTGTAACCTTCGAGAATGACACTGTTGACGCCGCCCAATACAGCGAAATAGACAAGGTAGACGTAATCTACAATGTACTTAGGTGTCATAGTGGACTTTAGGGTGCCTTTTTTCTGAGCGGCTTCCACCATTTTGTATTTGTCGTCATAAAGCTCTCTGTTCATGGCATTGTAGCGTGCGCTGATCTCTTTGAGCTCTTCGATTTCGCCCACCATGAAAAAGAAATTGTCGCCGAAAACGGAGATGTGCTTTACGAATTCAAAGATCATATCTTCCATCTGGTCCATGAGCGGCTTGTCTGTGGAAAAGACAGCTTCATGGATATCGCGAAGTCCCTTTTCGAAGCGGTCAAAAGCAGCAGAATAAAGACCGAACTTGTCTTTGAAATAGGAATAGACCGGTCCTCTGGATATGGAGAGGCTATTTGTGATGTCTGTCAGTTTTGTGGCACCATAACCTTTGGTTGAAAAAATCTCAATGGCTTTATCGATGAGTCTGTCGATGGTTTCTCTATCCAGATTTCTGTCTTTGTTTTTTTCTGACACATGACCACCCCCGACATTTATTTTAGCATATGTGGGGTCATGCAGTGAGAAAAATATTGGGGAAATTTCCCTGGAAAATAATTTTGTTAATTAATTAATAAACATATTGTATTACGTTAAAAATTAAACTATAATGAGTTCAGATTATACATGCATGCATGTATAATCTAAGAAACGAAAACAGAGGAAAGTGTTTTATTGTCAATGATTTCAGAGTCACCCGGGATATTCTGAGTCATGGATTTGTAAAACAAAAGCCGGAAAAACGGACAAATCATGTATATAATTTAACAGATTGAAGGGGTATAAAATGAAAAGTAAAAGAATTATCGCAGTTCTTTCCATGTCGCTTATGCTTTTGGCTATGGGATGCTCGAGTGCATCACAGTGGAAAGATGGTACATATGAGGGCGTGGGGGCAGGACTTCAGGATGACATCAAGGTTCAGGTGACCGTTTCAGGCGGGAAGATCTCAAAGGTTGATGTTCTTGAACATCAGGAGTCACCAGGTGTATCAGACCCAGCACTGGAAAAGATACCGGCTGCAATCATTGAGAAGCAGACTTTTGAAGTGGACACCATTTCCGGCGTAACTTATACATCGGATGGAATCAAGGACGCAGTGGAACAGGCACTGAATCAGGCAAAATAAACCGTAAGAAGGGGTATTGAAAAATGAACATACTAAATAAAAAAGCTGCAGCACTCTTTTCTGCACTTACACTGTCAGCGGCTATGGTTACAGGCTGCGCGGCGAAAACCAGCGCAAGTACAAAGGAATATGACGTAGTTGTTGTCGGCGCAGGAGCAGCAGGACTTGCCGCTGCCATTGAAGCGGCGGAGGGCGGCGCATCAGTTGCTGTTCTTGAGAAAATGCCGGTATCCGGAGGAAGTACAATACTTTCAGGCGGAATCGTTTATGGAACAGGATCAAAGCTTCATGAAGCTGCCGGTGTTGAAGATTCCGTTGATGGTCTTGTCCAGTACTGGAGCGAAAGAGCAGACGGAAAGAACGATGAGGAATTTCTCAGATTTGTAGCTGAGCGCTCAGGCGAAACCATTGACTGGCTCGTGGATATGGGTGTGGAATTCGGCGATCCAGCGCCAACAGGAACAAGTCCTGTGGCAAGAGCGGTTACATCACCAGGACATGGCGGCGGAATCATCCGTCCTATGGAAGAGTATGCAAAATCAAAGAACGTGGAAATTATTTTTGAAATGTCTGCCAAGGAACTCATCAAGGCAGAAGACGGAACTGTAACTGGTGTCAAGGCTGCTGATGCGAAAGGCAATGAAACTCAGTTCAACGCAA
>DAMDIS010000028.1:6878-10113 GCA_032100885.1 Proteiniclasticum sp. | reverse complement strand
CGGATTCGACAGAAGCCAGGACCTTGTCAAGGAATATGCTCCTCAGGCAGAAGGCCAGACAAGCTTTGCCGGAATCGGCAATACAGGAGATGGACTCACCATGGCAAAGAATGCCGGTGCAGCTGTTCTTACAAACAACGGTGTCATCGGGTTCAGAGCTGTAGAAGGCGAAGTTGCCTATACAACAGATGTATGTTCACTGATGTGGATGCCTTATCTTTCCGTAAATAAAGCTGGTGAAAGATTTGCAAATGAAACAATGGATTACCCGCTGTTCTATGAAGAACTGATCAGGCAGCCGGAACAGGTCAGCTATCTGATCTTTGACGGCAACACATACCTTGAAGCTCTGGATAAGGCTGTGGAAAAAGGATCAGCATTCAAGGCTGATTCACTGGAAGAACTTGCAGAGCTTGCGGGCATCGAAGCAGATCAGTTCCAGGAGACAGTAAAGAACTACAATGAAATGATCGTAAAGGGCGAAGATACACAATTCGGAAAAGTTCTTACAGGTCATACACAGATCGAAAAAGGAAGCTTCTACGCTGTAAAGGTTGTGCCTGCTATCCTTGGCACAATGACCGGTATTGCAACTGATCTTGATGCTCAGGTTATCGATGAAACAGGAAAGGTCATCCCTGGACTGTTTGCAGCCGGAGAAGTAGCCAACGGAAACTTCTACAATACTGTTTACCCTGCAAGCGGTACTTCCATCCAGATGTCACTGACATTTGGTAGAGTAGCTGGAACTAAAGCTGCAGAAATGGCAAAATAGAAAGACCAGAGTACAGGCAGCAGTCAGAGGGCGAGATACATTCGGATCCCCTGTCCTATATATATTCCATGCCCGAAGACAAACTGTCTGAAATTCAGCACAATAAAAACTCGAAATCTTAGCGGATTTCGAGTTTTTGTTTTATATATGCGCGCCCAGCAGGCTGTTAAGAGCGGGAAAGGAGCGAACGAACATATGACTGCTGATCAGTATTCAAGATTTGCGATATGGGATAGAAGTTCTATGTTCCTGATCGGATTGTCAGTGAGTCTCAGTTCTTCAAAAGAGTTGAATCCGGAGAGCGGCTCGACATCCTCGATATCATTTGCGATAAGCTCCACAGTTTTAAGATTCTTAAGTTCCTTTAGCGGTGTCAGATCGCTGATCTGATTGTTGTAGAAGCCGATTGCCTCCAGTGCGATCAGACCCGATAACGGACTAAGATCGGATATTTTGTTGCTGTAGGCAGAGATTTCTTTGAGCGTGGTCAGATCTGCGAGGGGACCCAGATCCTCGATCTGATTCCAGTCCACGATGAGTCTCTTGATCTTTTTCAGATCCTTTAATGGAGTCAGATCTGAGATATCATTGGTGTTCAGTACGATATTGGTCAGACTCTCTCCCTGTGTGAGAAATGAGAGGTCGCTTAATCTGCTCTGGTAGACAAACACAGTGTGAAGATTTTTCATGATGTCAGCGGGAACTGTTGTATAGTCGATTTCCGGCTGCAGGGTGATGTAGAGCTTCTGGAGATTCGGGAAATATTTAAGATCTGCAAGGGTTTTCAGGGTTCCGTATCCTGTGTATTTCTTGCCATCGTATTCGAAGCTGTCCTCATTGAAATGGATAATGCTCTTCTCGGAATACCGTTACCGGCAAGGAACAGGAATTCATCCGATGCAACTGAAATGGAAGTAAAAGATTCCAGATCTGAAGGAAAGATCTCCTCTTTACCAAGTTCCTTTTTAACGAGCCTCTCAAAGACAGCATCGAAAAAAACAACGGGTTCAGTCTGACTGGAATCAGGCGGTGCATTTTGTTCCGGTTCTCCTCCTGTTTCAGCGGCAGGCTGTTCTTTACTGTCTGCTAGTAAGGAGCCGGTAGAGCAGCCGGTAGAGAAGAGCAGGATTGAAACGAGCAATGTAATGAGTGTTTTTTCCCTTAGATGCCATAGAGACATACACATTCACTCCTTCACTTTATGTTATGTTCAGTGCTATGTTTTGATTTCATTTTACTATTCTCATGATCAAAGCTCAAGATAATCTGGAATCAGAAACTTAAGCCCATATCTGAATTTTAACGAAAACTACATTTAATGTTATAAGAATATTCAACTATGCTGAGCCGTCATGTTCTAAAATGGGGTTATCATGTAAGGAGGTATTATTTATGGCAAAAAGCAAAGAGAACACAACCCTGGCAGAAAAAGACCTGAACAGCGCGAAGCCACTTCAGGTTCTTCCCACTAATTCTGCTGAAGCTCCATTTGAAGGCGGTATTGGAAAAGGATTTGTTGCTCCGCAGATTTCGCCTGATTATTATGAGCCTCAGGAAGGACTGCTTAAAGGCACGATGTTTGTGTCACTGGATGACGGTTTTGAAATTTAGGAGGTAATGATATGCCAAAGAAATCGGAATCAAAACTGAGAGAGCTTCAGGAAATCGAGTTTGCTCTCGTTGACCTCAATCTTTATCTGGATACACATCCGGAGGATGATGAGGCGGTGAAGAAACTCGCCGAATTCAGCGAAAAGGCAGAAGCTTTGAGAGAGGATTACGAGAAAAACGAAACGATCCTTTTCAGTCAGCACATCAGAAATGAAGTGGATCAGAGCAAGTGGATCAATGATCCTTGGCCATGGGAAAAACAGTGAGGAGGGTAGGATATGTGGATTTATGAGAAAAAGCTGGAATTTCCAGTCAACATCAAAAACAGAGACCTGAAAATGGCGAAATGTCTGATGGCACAGTACGGCGGACCTGACGGTGAGCTTGCAGCTGCCCTTCGATACCTGAATCAGCGCTACAGCATGCCCACAGGGGATACCAAAGCGCTCCTGACCGATATCGGAACTGAAGAGCTGGGGCACGTGGAAATGATCTGCAGCATGATTTTTCAGCTGACCGATGGGGCAACTCCAGATGAACTGATGGAAGCCGGCCTTGGGGGACATTTCACTCAGCATGGTGCAAGCCTTTTTCCTGCCGATGCCAATGGAGTCCCCTTTACTACTGCCTATTTCCAGGCTCTAGGGGATCCTGTCACAGATCTTCATGAGGATATGGCAGCTGAGCAGAAGGCGAGAGCGACATATGAGCATCTGATCAAGCTGACAGATGATCAGGATGTCCGTGAAATCCTCAAGTTCCTGAGGGCTCGTGAAGTGGTCCATTATCAGAGATTTGGAGAGCTGCTCAATAAAGTGTACGAATATAAAGCAGAAAAAAAGCTGTTCA
>DAMDIS010000028.1:1004-6868 GCA_032100885.1 Proteiniclasticum sp. | reverse complement strand
AAACAGCATCAGAATAAAAAAACCGCAGAGATTGTATCCTGCGGTTTTTGACTGACTTCATATTCATTTTTTCGATATCGTCTATCTTTCCGTGTCGCCTGGATCACGAAGGTTTTCGCCGGCTTTGGCACGCAGAAGCTCCGTGATGTCGAATTTCTTCATCTGAAGGAATGCTCTGGTGATTCTTGCGATTTCCTCCTCAGTTCCGGAAAACAGGAGTTCGTTCATGTTGGCAGGAACGATCTGCCAGGAGAATCCGTATTTGTCTTTGACCCAGCCGCACTGTTCGGCTTCAGGGACATGAGAGAGTTTTTCGGTGTAATAGTCGATTTCTTCCTGAGTGTTGCAGTAGATCATCAGCGAAAAGGCTTCGTTGAAAGTGTAGTCATCACCCATACCGTTGTCCATGATGACCAGCGGGAAACCGTAGAGCATGAGCTCACCGTACATGACTTTGGCTTCCTTGACCTCCGAGTCGCCTTCAGCATAGTTCTGCACAAATCCAACTGCCGAGTTCTCGAAAACATCGACGTACTCCTTCATGAAATCTTCCGCCTTACCGACAGCATCACCGCTGAACAGAAGACAAGGCTGGATCTTTGGAGAAGGGGTGCCGTCTCCTACTGCAATCTGCCAGGACAGTCCATATCGGTCTTCAAGCCAGACATACCACGAACTGAAGTCATATTCCGCAAGAGGCATCAGTTCCTTTCCGCCCTGAATAAGCGCTTCGTACAGCCTGTTGACTTCATCCTTGTCCTTGCAGGTTACCATAAGGGATACCGAAGGGTTAAGCTTGAAATATGGACCTGCGCTGATCGCCGCAAAGTTCATTCCTGCAAGGTCGAAGTCCACCATTGCCGTATCTCCCGAAGGCGTATCAGGCAGTATGATTTTGCTGTTGAAAGTTGAATTCTCGAAAAGAGATACATAGAAATCAGCCGCTTCTTCAGCTTCTTTATCAAACCATAAATGGGGTACGATTCTTTGTCTGATGTGACCTGTTTTCATTGCACAACCTCCTGTCTTGTTATTGAGTGCATTGTATCATATTTTACTTTGGGAGTTAAAGGTTCTGAAGGGGTCACTGTATCTGGTTTCAGCGCCAGGATAGACATATATTTTTTTGGTGAATGAACGTATAGTTTGATACAATGGGATCAGATGATATTTGCTATGTTTCTGCAAATAATGTAAATTTTTTAATAACACCAAGATTGGAGATGTGGAATGAGAGATATACTGAGAATGACACCGGGTCCAACCTACGTTACCGAAAGAGTGAGAAGGGCTATGGCTATGCCTGTCCTTAATCCTGATATGGAAGAAGAATTCTTCGAGCGATACAGGAATACACAGAGACTGCTTGGTAAAATCTGCCATACAAAGGAAGATGTTCTCATCCTAAATGGTGAAGGGATACTCGGACTTGAAGCTGCCTGTGCATCGATCATCGAACCAGGGGATAAGGTGCTCTGCATCGATAACGGAATTTTCGGGCATGGGTTTATTGAATTTGCAAAGATGCACGGTGGCGAGGTCACCGTCTTTAAGAGTGCCTATGATGAGCCGGTGGATATAGAGAGACTCAGTGCATTTCTAACTGAAAATCATGACTTCAAGGCTGCGACACTTGTACACTGCGAGACCCCTGCAGGGCTTGTGAATCCTGTTGAGACCATCTGTCCGCTCCTTAAGTCCTACGGGATCCTGTCCATTGTGGACAGTGTATCTTCTCTTGCGGGAGAGCCGGTATTTATGGACGAGTGGAAGATGGATATTGTACTTGGTGCCTCCCAGAAATGTATTTCAGCGCCTCCCGGCCTTACACTTGTGGGGATCAGCAGCGACGCCCGTGAGGCGATGAGGAGCCGGAGAAGTCCTGTACCTAGCTATTATCTGAACCTTTCAGTCTTTGACGGCTGGTACGAGAAAAAGTGGTTTCCCTACAGTCAGCCGGTGAGCGATATCTTTGCCCTTGAGGAAGCGCTGAAAGTGATTCTCGAGGAAGATGATTTTGTCCATCGTCACGGGATGCTTGCTCGCTCCGTGAGAGAGGCAGTTCTTCGTTCGGGTCTGAAGCTCTATGCAAAGTCCGGATACTCCGCCACTGTCACCACGATTCTTCTACCTGATGGAATCTCCTTTCAGGCACTTAAGGACGAAATGGTGAATACACATGCTGTCCTCATAGGCGGAGCGTTTGACTATCTGGGTAATCAGGTTTTCAGAATCGGGCATATGGGTGAAAATGCGCGAGAGGAAAAACTCTACAGAACCCTTAAAGCCATTCATCATTCCTTAAGTGCATTAGGTGTAGAGCTGAAAGCGCCTATGCACCTGATCTTTGCCGAGGAAATGGTAAAATTGAGGTCATAAGCTGACTTCAGGTCAGATGATTATATTAAATTTAAAGGAGAATCGACCATGACAGGAGTGGAAATTGATTTTGTTGTAACGGATTGCCTGAAAGCCCTCAAACTCTATGAAAAGATCTTTGATCTTGTCCCCATTGAAGTCACGGATCTTAGTAAGGGCGAGAATGAAGTGATATTCAGTATCTATGGCGTACGCTTCCATATGCTGGATGAAAACAGAGAATTCCAGCTGGTGGCACCCGACCCCGCTCATCCCAATACCATCTGGTTCAACATCATGGTTCCTGATATATATGATACCTACAGAAAAGCCATGGAGGCAGGGTGCATGGAAGTCCAGCCTGTAATCGAACTCACCGATTTCGGGGTGTCCAATGCCATGTTCACCGATCAGTTCGGATATTTATGGATGCTCCATCAGGTCCACCGCGAAGTAAGCTTTGAAGATCGTATGAAACTCTGGGAAGAAGAGAAGAACAAAATCCAGTAAGTATCAGGAAATAGATGAAGATCTGGGATTCCTTTTGGGAAGCCGTATCATCTGAAAGTGGAGAAGCCTTCTGATGCAAGGTTTTTCATTATGTCAAATACCTTTTGCAGGGGCTTTTTGCCTGTTTCCAAAGGGTTTTGGCGGCCACTTCGAGCACATCAGCCTATTATGAAATCAGAGAGATTCACAAAGGGAGAAAGCATATGAATATCAGCAGTCAGATCAGGAATCACAGGAAGAGAATCGGTCTTTCCCAGGAAGAACTGGCCGAAAAAATCTATGTTTCAAGACAGACCATATCCAACTGGGAGACGGGAAGAAGCTATCCTGATGTCCATAACCTGCTTCTGCTTTCTGCACTCTATGAAATCTCCATAGATGAACTCATAAAAGGAGATGTGGAAATCATGAAAGAAAAAATTTCGAGTCGGGAACTGCAGAATCTGAGCAGGATGATGATCCTCTTTTTTGCATTGATGATTCTTACCCTGCCCCTCGTCAAAAAATTCAGTGACTATTTCTTTATCCTGACGCTTGTCTCTGGTGCACTGATGATGTTTTACGCGGTAAAAATCGAAAGGATGAAGAAAGAGCTCGATATCAGGACCTACAGGGAAATCGTCGATTTTATGGAAGGAAAACCTGTAGAAAGGACCATAGACGACAGAAAGAAAAAACTCTTTAAGGAAAATATCCTAAAAGTCGTTTTTGGTATGGGCGTCGGAGGCGCTCTGGCATTTCTTCTTCTTGCGCTATTCTAAAAGATGTATCAGCCCCGGGTCATAACAAAACACATCCATCTTTCATTCCTTTCTGGATGAAGATGGATGTGTTTTGTTTATAGCGAAACTGCTTCGGCTTCCGTCTCGGCAGATGCACTTAAAGAGTCTTCCTGCTGTGAATGCTTTCGTATTTTACCTAAGAGACCCATCATTTCCGATACGCTCTTCTGCGAGAGATTCAGTCTGCCGGCGTAATTATTGATGATGACAATCTGCTCAGCAGAAAGAGCGGTCTGTTTCTCTTCGATTCCATAAGATTTCTGATATAGAGGAACATCCTCATGACCATAGATCACATTCACTGCTTTCTCTATGGTGCCCAAGGCTGAAAGAGCAGTGATCATTTTTCTGCCGGTCAGATTTCTAAGGATCGTCTGGGCATTGGGCGGTGTCTGATCACAGTAGACAAAGAGATAGGCATCGTCCGTTTCAAGAAGCGGAAATGCTTTCAGCTCCTGTAGGGTTTTTTCATCAAATTTCCTGGAGAATTTTCTGAGATCGTAGAATTCAAGTGAGTCTTCACGGATGAATCTGACACGTTTTACCTCGGCCAGAGCTTCCATGAGCTGATCATCGGAGATGATGCTTCTGTCTCTCAGAAATGCACCTAAACTCATTTGGGGTTGTTCAAGTTCCAGGTATTCCACAAGAGGATCTGGTCCGATGTATCCTTTTTCAAGAAGCACATCGCCAAGTTTTCTGTGGAACCGGAATAAAGCGTCTTTATCGAGAAAAGTATGGTCGGTTTTGGTCCAGGCGAACTTTGGCTCTTTCGCATCTGGAACAGAAGTGGCGGAAGGAATGGGATGGGACTGGATAATGTGCTGCTTTTCGATGTTTGATTTCTCTTCCTTATGGATGTCGCTGTTTTCCGTGATATATTCTTTGCGTGCGCCATATTCTTCAGATTGCAGCTTTGCAACCTGATTTGTACGGTTTTCGTTTTTCTTTGTTCTCCCCGTAAACTGAATGTACGCTCTCACTGTGGATACAAAATTGATGATGTTTCCCCAAATCAGCCTGAAAGGCAGAAGAGGAGGAAAGAACACCCCAAATAGTGCGCTTCTCAGTCCATAAACCTGGTAAAGTGATATTCCTCTGAACAGCTGTCGCTCAACCATCATGACCGTAACCACAAGACTGAGATACCATGAAAGGGAATATTTCGGATAGATCACTTCCAGAGGAACGAACAGAGACACGATGAAATAGATGAATACCGGATATCCGATTACAGCCAGAAGATTGCCGATTTTGGCTTTCTGATCTTTATAGAGTGAGTATCTTCCTATAAGAGGGATGTCACCCTTAAGGATATCTCTCATTCTGAAAGACTGCATGGTGATGCCCAGTGTCCATCTTGTCTTCTGCTTTACAGCGGTTTTAAAAGTGTTTGGGAACATGGATCGTGTGGCGATGAACTCATATCCGAACCTGCCATTTGTATCGACTCTTTTCACTCTCTCAAGAACATATCGCATGCTGATTCCTCTTTCATAGAGGGAGAGAGACAGCCGGTAGTCCTCAGTAAGGCTGTCTTCAGGAAGGACATTGTCACCAAGAAGCTCAATGACCTCACGGGAAAGAGAAAAGCCGGTGCCTGCAGAGGGGACAAAAGCACCGCTGTTATGTCTGTTCACCATGGTGATCAGATGGTTCTCGGAAAACTCATCCACATATGTGTTCGTTGTGATGTTTCTGAAGAAATTGAAAAGTGTCGGTTTTCTGATCAGTGGAAAGACCGGGAACTGCAGCGCACAACTTTCATCGATGAGATGATTGGTGACTTTAAATTCGTATGGATGAACCACGTCTTCTGAATCATGAATGGTGAACATGGAAAAAGTCCAGTTCATCTTCTCCTCAAATGCTCTGATTTCTCTGATGACATGATTGATGTTCTGGGCTTTGGAGGTGGGACCCGGTTTTTCATTGATTACGCAGTGGACATTGGGAAACCTTGCCTCGAGTTCTTCTGCCACTTTTATGGTCTTGGGATCATTTGTATAGACGCCAAGAAAGACATGATACATGGAACGGGGATATTGCTGAGAAACGATGATGTTTTCAATGACGTCATTAAGGACATTGTCCTCATTCCATGCTGCGATGATCAGTGCCATAAGTTTAGGCGGATTCTGATCCAAAGAGGCGATATCGATGTTTTGGTTTTTCAGACGGATCCTCTTCACAACGGAAAGAAGATCCCAGATG
>DAMDIS010000028.1:0-973 GCA_032100885.1 Proteiniclasticum sp. | reverse complement strand
AAGTTTTTTCATTTTTTCTCTTTACAAACTATACCCCCCTATGGTATTATCTAAACATACCTGGAGGGGGTATCGCGCTTCCTTCAATTTTTAATGTAGATGACAAATAATGATAAATAAAAGGGGTAAGATAAAATGTTTTTTAATAAAATGAAATCAGTATCCACAGATGAACTGCAGGATATGCTTAAAGACAAACCGGCCATTATAGATGTAAGAGAACCATATGAGTTCAAGAACGGCCATATTCCCGGTGCGAAGAATATTCCGCTGGCTCAGGTTGATACCTACACAGGCAAAGGTCCTGTATATGTCATCTGTCAGTCCGGAATGAGAAGCTCAAGTGCGACAAAGAAGCTCACAAAGATGGGCGTTGACGCCATCAACGTCAAGGGCGGTATGAACATGTGGAAAGGAGCCAGAAAATAATGAAAATCGTAATCGTAGGTGGAGTTGCCGGAGGAATGTCTGCAGCAACAAGACTAAGAAGACTGAATGAAGATGCGGAGATCATCATCCTTGAAAAAGGACCATACGTCTCCTTTGCAAACTGCGGACTGCCATACTTTGTATCCGGTGAAATCACAAAAAGATCAAAGCTTCTTGTCCAGACACCTGAAAGCCTTAAAGGCAGATTCGAGCTTGATGTCAGAGTGAATACAGAAGCGCTGTCCATCGATCCCGGCAAAAAGGAAATCCTGGTCAGAGGTGAAGAAGGAGAGTACAGCATAAATTATGACAAGCTCATCCTGTCTCCTGGAGCAAGACCGTTTGTACCCAATACACCTGGTCTTCCTGAAGCGAAGAACATCTTCACCATGAGAAATGTCCCTGATGTTGATGCGGTGACCACTTTCATCAATGAAAACAGCCCGAAAAAAGCTGTGGTTATCGGAGCCGGATTCATCGGACTTGAAATGGCTGAGGCGCTTAAGCACAGAGGTATCGATGTGACCGTCGTTGAGATGGCACC
>DAMDIS010000027.1:20610-22873 GCA_032100885.1 Proteiniclasticum sp. | reverse complement strand
TGGAAAAACTTTAGATCTTAAAGTCATGTCATTCATGAGGATAAAAGACCCAGAGCCGGAAGATTTCTCTTCTTGTCTCTGGGTCTTAGCATTTCTATTTGAGATTGTAGATCCTGCTGTACTTCTCATTCAGATACTGAAGGAAATACTTGGCATCAAGTGGTTCACCTGTGATCTTTTCAATGAGCACCTTTGGCTCATAAGTACCACCATGACTATGCACATTTTCTGCCAGCCATTTTGTGATTTCACTGATTTTTCCATCTTTGATCAGCTCATAATAGTCTGGAAGATCTCTCAGAATACCCTTATAAAGCATCTGTGCACCATAAAGATTGCCCAGCGCGTAACTTGGGAAGTATCCGATCATTCCACCGGACCAGTGAACATCCTGAAGAACACCCTTTGTGTAAGTTTCAGGTCTTACACCTAGATATTCCTCATATTTATTGGCCCATAGCTCAGGAAGCTCGTCGAAACTGACTTCTCCGTTGATCATCATTTTTTCCAGCTCGTATCTTATGATGATATGCAGGCTGTAGGTCAGCTCATCCGCATCGATTCTGATGAGTGATGGTTCAACTTTGTTGATGGCTCTGAATACATCAACCGGTGCAAATTCCTTAAGTCCTTCAAAAGCTTCCACCATGTTGGGATATTCCGCTTCAACAAATTTTTCGTCTCGGCCTAGAATATTCTCATAGAATCTGGACTGAGACTCATGGATACCCATGGATACTCCTCCACCGATGTTGGTCTTTGTGATATCATCCGGAATGTTCTGTTCATAGATGGCATGTCCTGTCTCATGTATGGTTGAATACATGGCGATGATCGGATCTTCTTTACTGTAGGCAGTAGTGATTCGGACATCCTTATTTCCGAAATTTGTGGAGAAAGGATGTGCACTTTCTGCTATGGCACCACGTTCAAAGTCATAGCCCAGTCTCTTGGCCAGTTCTGTATTGTACTTTTTCTGAGCTTCATTGGAGTACTCGCCTTTTAAGATATCACTGTCGATCTTCACATCGCTGGCATTGATCTTGTCCAGAAGTTTAATGAGACCTTCTCTTAGCTCACTGAATACTTTGTCCAGTTCCTTCACTGTAGCACCAGGCTCATAAAGATCAAGAAGAGCATCATACGGTGTTTCCTCGTAACCCATGTAACCTGCGATCTTCTTGTTGAAGAATACGATCTTTTCAAGAATCGGCTTAAAGCTATCATAGTCATTCTTTTCCCTTGCCTGTGCCCAGTAGGTTTCTCCTGATGCCACAAGCTTGCTGTACTCAAGGTATTCTTCTTCAGGAATCTTCTTCATGAAGTCCAGTGATTTCTTTGCCGCTTTGATCATGGCCTTTTCTTTGTCGTCCATTTCCTCATAATGCTCATGAAGACTGTATACGAGATCGTTATACTCCTGACTGGTCTCCAGCTTGTACATGAGCTGGCTGAGATATCCGATGACATCGGATCTTCTCTCCACACCTTTTGACGGCATGATTGTTGCCATATCCCAGCAAAGGACGCCCTGTGCATCTCCGATGTTTTTCATTTCTTCCTGAATCTCAAGAAAACGTTTGAACCCGTCTTTGTAATTTTCCAAAACCTTTCACTCCAATCTATTCCATATTTTTTGTCTTATAATACTTTTCTATCATATATTCTCTATCCATGTCTATATTACCAGCAAGTTCCAGGACCGATTCTGTTTCTCTGCAGTACTTAACTGTTATGCATTGACCAAGATTTCTTGGACATCTGCAGCATAGACAGCCAGGATCGTTTCCTTCGCAGCTTTTCCTGTATTCAGGACAATGTTTGCAGTTTTCCGCCAATACTCCGTTCTTCAATAATTCTGCCCCCTGTATTTATCCATGAGTTCTTTCATGATCTCAGTATTTGATGGTGGTGTATAGGTGATTGCATTGGCACCAGCTTCAATGGTTTCCAGTATGCTCTCATCAGTCGGACCTCCCGTTGCAATGATCGGCATATCCGGATAGATTTCCCTGATTTTTCTCACGATCTTCGCCGTATCCTTTGCACCGGACACATTGAAGATGGTTGCTCCGGCATCAATTCTTCCCTTAATGTCATCCAGCTCTGAGATGATTGTGATGACGATGGGAATATCAATTGTATCTCGTACCCCTCTAAGAATATCATTTTTTGTCGGACTGTTCAGGACCACACCGATGGCTCCTTTAAACTCTGCATCCAGAGCCAGATTGATCACTCTTTTCCCGGTGGTTGTTCCGCA
>DAMDIS010000027.1:20010-20600 GCA_032100885.1 Proteiniclasticum sp. | reverse complement strand
TACGCCGCAGAAAACCGGCACGTCGGATGCGTTGATGAGCGACTGGGTGATGATCGGCTGGGGTGTAAATGGGTAAACGCTCATGACGGCATCTGCATTGGTATTTTTAATCACGGCCACATCGGTGGAAAAGATCAGAGATTTGATTCTCTTACCCAGGATGATGATGCCGCTGGCGCGCCTTATGACCTCAGGAACTTCTACCAGATGTCCTCTCAGATTGGTTGTAATGACAGGTGCAACTTTCTTTTCCAATATATTCACCATGCTTTCTTTACATTTTGATTCATTATATCACTAAAAAAGCAGTTCCATATTTAAGATTCTCTGAATCTAAATGAGTCTGTCTTCTGCGAAAAATACAGGCACCGGATGAGTCAGATCAAGAGAATGCTCCGTCACTCTGCATTCGTAAGCCATAACATCAACACCATATTCTTTCGCCTTATAGAGTGTTGAGGAGAAAAGCGGATCTTTCTCATAAGCCGGAGAGAACTCCTTCATGTTTTCCATCTGAAGAACAAACATCACGCCGGCACCATAACCTTCTTCCTTCGCTTCCATAAGTTCTTCAATATGTTTTGTCCCCC